>JBDTVD010000242.1:0-5674 GCA_040007375.1 Bacteroidota bacterium
GAAAAAAACGATCAGGAAATGCTTTCTGAAATGCATCCATTTTAAGAGAACCTGTAAGATCTGCGCAAAGTGCTACAACATCTGCATTTGTATTTCCAAGTTCGAGTAAACCTGCACCAAAACCGGAACGTGTATCTTTCTTTTCAGTGAATGTATATTTTTTCATCGGATGTAATTAATTAACAACAACAGATGTGCTGTTGCCTGATGTAACTGTAAATTTTTTATCGACTGTATAAATACTTAATTGCGAATTCTTCGGTCGGAAAACTACTCTGTAACTTCCGGGTTGTAACACCAGGTTTTCACGAACAGATGCTTCTCCCATGGTATATATTAATTCCAGTTTATTATCTCTTTCCACATACACACTTCCATAACCAGGACTGTTACAAAGTATGGTTGCAATACCAGGAGTTGGAATCTGCACTGTTGTGGTTTTACTTTGTGATACTTCTACATCACTCAGATAAATTCTTGGTAAAGTAAGAATCTCCAGATCATATTTTCCAACAAGATATCTGTCGGAAGTATTAAAATCCTGAATGTTTAATGTGGATGTTTCATTTTTCTTTCTTATGATGCAAATAAGTTTTTTATAATCTGATACTGCATCCACTTTCAATAATAAATCTCCTTGTGGTGCATCAATACCGATGATGGTATGTTTACCGGGAACCAGTTTTACACTGTCTTTACTTACAGGAGGAATGGTATGAACAATAATTCTGTAAGTAGATAACGGATCAATCTGCAAAGTATCAGGAATTCCTTTTGCATTCATGGTATGCACAAAATTATATCTCACAGCACCGGAAAATGAATCATAAAAAGTCATGTTTACATTTGTTTCTGTTGCATCACCATTTACATCAAGTAAATTAACCTGAGCAGTAGTATTATTTAATGCCTGTGATATTACAACGTTCAACACATTACGAAATCCTTCTTCATTAGCTGCATCAAAATAACTTCCTATGCATTCAAACTGTTTGAGAAAATCTTTATTCACACCTAAGCCAATTACAAATGGTTTTAATGCAATTCCTTTTTTCTGCAATTGTTGTGATACAGCACAAGGATCACCATTGCATTCTTCAATTCCATCAGTAATTAATATAATTACATTTCTTCCCGGAGTTGCAGGAAAATCATGCTGACATTCATCCAGTGATCTTGCAATAGGTGTTGTTCCGCTTGGATTAATTTCCTGCAGTTTTTTCTTGATTTTTGCACCATTTTTAATTCCGAAAGGAACTTCCAGTCTTGTATCATCACAATCCTGTGGCGGATATTTTTTTGTATGACCATACACACGAAGCGCCAGTTCCAGGTGATCCATTTTCTGAAGACTGTCTACCATTTCAGAAAGCAACTTCTTCGCTATTTCAAACTTTGTATTCGTTTCCCAACGCGCATACATACTTTGCGAATCATCAAATAAAAATAAGATACGCGTATCCTGCTTCACTTCCTTCTTTTGTGCACATATAACAAAAGGGGAAAGAAGAATCAGTAAAAATAATTTTATATATAAGGTTGATTTCAATCTTTTTTATTTTCAACTAAAGTGTCATTAGATTTTTTACTCCGAACTCCGAACTAACTACTCCCAACTAATAATCATGGAGTCACATTTTTTACTCCGGACTCCGAACTAATAATCATTACATTTTTTACTCCGAACTCCGAACTAACTACTCCGAACTAATAATCACCGAATGTTTCTTCCAGCTGATTTAATGCAGTTGCCAACTGTTCATCATTCGGTGCCACACCATGCCATTTATGTGTGTACATCATAAAGTCAACACCATAACCCATTATTGTATGCATCAATATTACTACTGGTTGTTCCTTTCCTGTAAATGTTTTTGCAAGCTTTAATGTGCTGATCACTTCTTCTAAATTATTTCCATCCATCTCCAGCACTTTCCAACCAAATGCTTCCCATTTTGCTTTCAGATCACCTTCCGGTAAAACATCTTTTACTGCACCATCTATCTGCTGCCCATTAACGTCAATTGTTGCTATTAAATTGTCAATTTTTTTTCCTGCAGCAAACATTGCAGCTTCCCAAACCTGACCTTCCTGCAACTCACCATCACCCATTAATATATATACAGTTCTGTCATCCTTCTTCATTTTTTTTGAAAGTGCTGCACCACATGCAACAGATAATCCCTGTCCTAATGATCCTGATGCTACACGTATTCCCGGCAATCCTTCATGTGTTGCCGGATGTCCCTGTAACCGGGAATTTAGTTTCCGGAATGTTGCAAGTTCACTCACTTCAAAATAACCGCTGCGTGCAAGTGTGCTGTACCAGACAGGTGAGATATGTCCGTTGGAAAGAAAAAACAGATCTTCATTATTTCCTTCCATCGACCAGTTTTTAGGCTGATGTTTCATCACTTCATTATACAGTGCTGTAAAATATTCCGTGCAACCTAATGATCCTCCCGGATGTCCGCTTTGTGGACCATGAACCATGCGTACTATATCACGACGAACCTGTGATGCGAATTTCTTCAGATAAACTATATCAGACATATTGCTAAAATTTCAGAGTGTAAAAATAGAATGATAATGAGGAGTAGCTGCACTTTATTAACATCAGATAACCTTTTGTGCATAAAACGAAGATTTTCTTCCGCCACAGAAACTGCTATTTTTGCAACATGCGAATTTTCCCTCAGCAATCACTCCTCATCAATGAATTTGATAAAATAAAATTATTGGTGGAGGAAGCCTGTGCAGGAAATGGCGGAATGGAAAGAGCGAAGAAGATGATGCCTGCTCATAATTTTGATGAAATGCTGCTTTGGCTTAATCAGACTGATGAGTTCAGAAGGATCATTTCGAATGGAGAACCGCTGCGGATGGAGCAATATCCTGATGTTGCAGTTGATATGAAATTGCTGGGCATCAGGAATTCCGTGCTTCAGGCACCCCAGTTTTTACAGCTCTTAAAAATATGCAGACTGATGAAAACCATTCATCTTTTTTTTAAAGAGCATGCTGCAAAATATCCATCATTGTCAATATTAATAAAAGATGTTGTTTTTGAAGATGTCATCGCCATTTCTATTTCTGCTGTTATTGAAGATAATGGTGAATTGCGTACATCAGCATCGCCGGGGCTGGCATCAATAAGAAAGCAGATTGGCCGTAAACGCATGGAAGCTGATCAGATTTATCAGTCGGTGATGATGCGTTACCGGAAGAACGGATGGCTGACAGATTCGGAAGAAAGCTGGAGGAATGGAAGAAGAGTGATTTCCATTTTCAACGAACATAAACGATCGGCAAAAGGTGTTATACATGATATTTCTTCTACAGGAAAAACCTGTTTTATAGAACCTGATGAAGCATTTGGAATCAATAATCTTCTTGTAGAATTAATGGAAGATGAAAAGCAGGAGATCTATCGCATATTAAAAGAACTTACTGATAACACCAGAAAATATCATTCACCATTATCAACGTATGTAAATTTAATTTCCACGTTTGATTTTATTGCTGCAAAAGCTCATGTTGGAATTCTGATGGATGCATGGTTGCCATTTGTAATTAATAAACCACTGATTGATTTAAAAGATGCACGTCATCCGTTACTTTATATATATCATAAAAAAGCAGGTAAACAGGTTATTCCTTTTAATCTTAAGTTAGAAGATGAACAACGCATATTAGTAATAAGTGGTCCGAATGCAGGAGGAAAAACGGTGTGCATGAAAACTGCAGGATTGTTACAGATCATGTTGCAAAGTGGTATGCTGGTTACTGCTGATGGAAATAGTCGCTTCGGTTTTTTTAAAAATGTGTTGGTTGATATTGGTGATTCACAGTCGCTGGAATTTGAGCTGAGTACTTACAGTTCACGACTGAAACATATGAAAACATTTTTGCAGAAGGCAGACGAACATACTTTATTTCTGATTGATGAATTTGGTACAGGAACAGATCCAAGTTTAGGTGGTGCACTGGCAGAAGCTATACTGGAAGAACTGAATCTGCTTAAATCTATTGGCATTATCACCACACATTACATGAATCTGAAAGTGCTTGCCGACAGAACACCGGGAATTATAAATGGTTCGATGGCATTTGATTCAAAAAAATTAGAACCACAATATCGACTGGATATTGGTAAGCCGGGAAGTTCTTACACATTTGTTGTTGCTGAAAGAAGTGGTATTCCTTATCATGTAATAAAAAAAGCAAAAAAACGCGTGAAGAATAACACACTGCAACTGGAACAGACTCTCAATAAACTGGAGCATGAAAAAGCAGAATTGCGAAAGATACTGGATGATGCAGAGAAAAATCAGAAAGATTTAAAACAACTTACTTCAAAGTACAGAAGCAATATTGAAACGCAGGATAAAAGAAGCTCGGAACTGGAAGAAAAAATGCGACAGAAAGAATTGCGTGTAGCAACACAACTGGAAGATAAATTTCAACGCTTTGTAAAAGACTGGAAGAATGCAAAAAATAAAAAAGAAGTCTTGTTGAAATACGAACAGCAATTCGGCGGAAGAAAAAAAGAACTGAGTGAAAAAGATGCACGCAAGCAGGAAGAATTATTAAAACGCAATCAGCAACATATTAAAAAAGGAAGTAAAGTCCGCTTGAAAAACGGAAGAGTAACAGGAGTTGTTGAACAGATTAAAGAAGATAAAGTGCATGTTCTTTTCGGCAATGTAAAATCAATTACAGAAATGACGAACCTTGTTTTTGTTGAGGAAGAGAGGGATTAGGGACCAGGGGCTAGGGACTAGGGATTAGGGACTAGGGACTAGGGACTAGGGATTAGGGGATTTGAAAATAATTTATCTTTTAACGTCTTTGCGAGGTACGAAGCAATCCCCTGAATAGAACCAAAAGTAACCTGACAGGAGTAATCACCAAATATTTTCCCAAGGCTTAAATAAACTATTTTTATGCATGGAAAGAGGAGGATACGTTATATTATTTCAAACGATTACAATACAACATTATATATAGGTGTAACAAGTGATTTGCAACCAGACTTCAGGAGCATAAAGAGAAAAAATATCCTGACTCCTTCACTGCAAAATACAATTGCAGTAAACTGGTTAATTTTTGAATCATTTTTTTTGATTGAAGAAGCAATTGGAAGGGAAAAGAAATTGAAGGGTGGATCGCGATATGCTAAGATCAAACTTATCGAATCTATCAATCCATCGTGGAAAGATTTGAGCTCTGAATTATTATAGATCTCATGTATACTTCTTCATTGCAGCAGGGGATTGCTTCAGCGTTTGCAACACTTCGCAAAGACGTTTAAAGGAAGATTTGAGGATAAAATAAAAATCAAGTCTTGATACTTGTGTCTTGATACTTGATACTAGTTTCCTCACCAGTTTTCAAAATCCATAAAATCATCCAGATCTCTTCTGTCTTTTTTTGTTGGTCGTCCTTCACCGCGTGTAACATACGATGCTGCTGCAAGACGATGAATACGTAGCCGTTCAATTTCTTCTGCAGGAGTAACATCTTCCATAAAATCTTTTACTAACGATGCCGACATGCGTTTATCAGTAAGTGCCAACACCTGCAACTGCTTTTGAAATGGCCCCTGGTGAATAACAATGCGGTCACCAATTCTCACCATCCTGCTGGGTTTTACTTCCTGCTCCAGAATTCT
>JBDTVD010000243.1:0-5654 GCA_040007375.1 Bacteroidota bacterium
AGATCAAGAACATCGTTTACTATAGCAACAAGATTTTCTGCAGAATCTTTTAATGAGGAAGCAAATTGTTTTTGTCTTCTGTTAAGATCTGATTTCAGTAATAGGTTAGTCAATCCCACAATGCCATTCATGGGAGTTCTAATTTCATGACTGATATTTCCCATGAATTGTTCCTTTGCAGAAAGTGCATTCAACAATGATTCCTGATTCTTTCTTTTCTCTGTGATGTTATCCAGCGTTCCGGTAATACCTGTAATGGCACCATCATCACGAAGCATCAGACGTGCAAAAAAATCGAACCACAGATAATCTCCATCTTTAGTAATAAAACGAAGCACACAGTTTGATGAGGTTATCTTTTGTTTATATATATCATCCAGTTCATTTATTAAAATTGATTTATCTTCTTCATGTACATAATCAGCAATCGACATTCCCAGCGTATCAATTACCGAAAAACCAGTAATGTCTTTCCATGCTGCATTTAATATAACAAATTCAGAAGTGCGATCCACCTGAAAGATCACTTCACGAACACTGTTAACAACATCTTTGTATTTATACTCACTATTGATCACTTCTTCCTGGTAAACTTTCTGTGATGTAATATCCACCATTGCAGACATATACTTTATTATTTCACCGTTTTCATTCCGTTGAACAGCAGTAGTAATTTTAAGACATTTTGATATGTTGTTAACGGTGCGAATACTGCATTCGCTGCTGCACACATCCTTAGATTGCAAAGTGGATTGAATTGTGTTATAAAACTCTCTGCAATTATTAATATCAAAAAAGTGATTGATATGTTTTCCTGTTACTTCAGCTTCCTGAAAACCTGTGAGACTACAAAACTGATTGTTTACAGAAGTTATTATTCCGACTGCATTATATATTAATACGGATGCTGTTTCATCTAAGGTAGATTTAAGAAAATGGATGTCTGAATTATCATCACCACAACTACCGGAGGAATTACTTTCATAAGTGGCATCAACAAATTGCAGGAAACGACGGAATTCCTCCGTAACAGGCAATGTGCCAGCGAAGCAAGCCTTTATTTGATCTCGTAATAGTGGATGCATTCTGAAGATTGAATGTCAAGTGGATGGTTGTGTTTACGTTAGTGAGCGTAATTAGTTGCAGGAAGTGATGAAGTGACTAAGTGATGAGGTGAAGAAGTGTACAAATCGTAAATCATGCTTCGTACATCGTAAATCAAAATGTCATCCAGGAAGGAACTTGTGGCATCGAAGAAAATAGTTGGGATACTACAGGTGTAAAGCCGGAGCGATGAAGGAAAATGAATTAGATTATTTAACTGGTAGCGTTGCAGTCGCCTATAAAAGTCATTTCAAACACAGTGAAAAAAAATTCTATTGTTTAGAAAAATCGACTTCTTTTAAGAAAAATTTAAGTCTTGATACTTGATACTTGCTTCTTGATACTATTTCATGTCCACACCGAAGTTTCCTTCTCTGAAACAGCTCTCCTGATTTTAATAAGTTGCTTTAAAAGATCTTCAACCAAATCAAGTTGTAACATATTTGCTCCGTCGGATAATGCTTCGGCAGGATTGGGATGTGTTTCTAAAAATATTCCGTCAACTCCAACAGCAATGGCAGCTTTTGCAATGGTAGCAATTAATTCGGGTTTGCCACCAGTAACACCACTTGACTGATTCGGTTGTTGTAAACTGTGTGTGATGTCCATCACAACCGGAGTTTTAAAAGACTGCATCACAGAAATTCCTCTGTAATCCACAATTAAATCCTGGTAACCAAACATAGAACCACGTTCTGTAAGCATCACTTTATCATTACCTGATTCACGTATTTTATTCACTGCAAATTTCATGGATTCAGCAGCGAGAAATTGTCCTTTTTTTACGTTTACTACTTTTCCTGTTTTAGCTGCAGCAACTAATAAATCTGTTTGTCTGCACAGGAAAGCCGGAATCTGCAATACATCAACATATTCCGCAGCAATCGCAGCTTCACTACTTTCATGAATGTCGGTAACCAATGGAAGATGAAATTCAGTAGCTACTTTCTGTAAAATGCGTAATGCTTTTTCATCTCCCGGACCAGTATAAGAATCCAGTCGTGTTCTGTTTGCTTTGCGATAGGATGCTTTAAAGATGAAAGGTATCTGCAATCTGTTAGTGATCTGCTGCAACTTGTGAGCAATGTTCATGGTGATAGATTCTGATTCAACTACACAAGGTCCGGCCATCAGAAAAAAGTTGCCACTGTCGGTATGTTTTAAATGCGGGATAGATAACATGAGAAACAAATTATATATAAAGATGATGGATTGTTAAAGTTTCGGAATTACTGTTGATGGAAGAAATTGTTTTACATCACCACCATGACGGATAATATCACGAACAATGGTTGATGATACAGGTGAATATTGTGGGGATGATAATATAAATACTGTTTCAATTTCATTCTGCAATAACTGGTTCATCTGTGCAATGGCTTTTTCAAATTGAAAATCTGTGGAAGTACGTAATCCGCGTAATATATATTGTGCATTACATTTTTTGCAGAAGTCAACGGTGAGACCTTCATAGGAATGAACTTCCACTTTCGGCAAATCAGCAAAAGTTTCCTGTAACCATTTTATCCGTTGCTCCAGGCTGAACATAGTTTGTTTGGTGGAGTTAATTCCCACACCGATAACGATCTTTTCAAATAAAGGAGCAGATCGCTTTACAATATCAACGTGACCAACAGTAACAGGATCAAAAGATCCGGGAAAGAGTGCAATACGCGGCATAGTTCAGATTTATCCTTCGAAATTACTGAAACAACTTCAATCCACACTGAAAAAGGAAAAGGATACACTTCCATATTTTCTTGTTTCTTCAAAACCAGGAAGCAGTGAATAGTTTTTACCAGTGACATGCTCAAGTACAAACAAACCACCCGGATTGATAATTTTATATTCTCTGATGTTATTCAGCAATGCTTCCGCATGTTCTTCTTCAAAAGGAGGATCAGCAAAAATGATATCATACACATCATTGTTCTTCTGTAAAAAAGTTAAAGCATCAGACTGATAAACCCTAACGGAACCCGGAGCACGCAATCTTTCCAGCGTATGACGGATAAAATTTACACAATCACGGTTCCGGTCAACAGCATGCAGTTTTGTACATCCTCTGCTGAGCAACTCATACGTTATTGAACCTGTTCCGGAAAAAAGATCGAGGACTTTCACTTCCGGAAGATCATAACGGTTAAGCAGGATGTTAAACAAACCTGTTTTTGCAAAATCAGTTGTGGGACGAACCAGAAGTGATGCAGGAGCCACCAGTTTTTTTCCACGGAAATTGCCACCGATTATCCGCACAGGTACTGATTTAAAAGTGTATTGTGAGCATGCTGAGAAACCTGTTTGAAACCATAGCTGTATTCAAATGCTTCCGGATGATTTCCGAAAGAAATATTCCTTATATATTTTGCAGTGATGATCCACGAAGCACTTTGCTTTTCAATTTCTCCGGTAAAACGAACCTGTGTTTTTTCAGGATTCAAACGCAATTGTTCCAGCACATATAAAAGATAATATATAAAGTCTTCACTGCTCTGAAATGAAAAGGTATTATAATACGTAAGTTGATTTCCTTTTGTAACAACAATTTCAAAACTTCCCTGCCGCACATTTACTGCAACACATGGGTCCGTATTATTTTTATTACGAAGCAATTCACTTTCCATTAAAACTGTTGCTGCATGAACAATAGAAGTTCCCTGGAAAAAACCGGAGAATAAACTGGCAATTGCCGTTGGCACACTATATATATGAACAGCATCAGTATATTTCAGATGATCCGTACACAACGTTTCATTAGATGATGATGGAGTAGTGATAGATAGAAAACGTGCTGCATCTGCTTCCTGGTAAATGGAAGAAGGAATGAGTACCGATTTATATCCTGCCAGGGAAACAACCACTTTATAGTAGGGTTTTGCAGAAAGAATTTCATCCTGCTGAAGAACAATGATCAGTTCATCATAAGGATCTCCATCCGGAATCCTGTATTCACATAAACTGATATACTTGTTATGAATCCTGTCGAACAGACAAAAAGAAACAAAAGGAAGTGCTGCCTGAACATATAAACAACAGTTTTCCGGTGATGTGGTAATAAGCGATTCGTCTATTATGGATAGACGCTTCATTGCCTGGTAAAGTGTTGTCATGTTGCAAATCTAATAAAAAGCAATGCACTACTTTTGAACGGTGCAGGTGATGGAAGATCAATTCAAAGTGGATATGCTGAAAGCTTTAGGTATGGAACCTACTGCTGACCAGATGAAAACCATTGAACTCCTTTCCGCTTTTCTGACTCATGGAAATGAACAGGGTATTTTCATTCTTAGGGGATATGCCGGAACCGGTAAAACTACCTTGCTTGCTGCACTCACAAAGGTGATTCCCAGGTTTATACTTCTTGCACCCACAGGTAGAGCAGCAAAAGTTCTTTCAGGATATTCAGGGTTTCCGGCATCAACAATTCACAGGCATATATATAAGATTTCGCCTGATGAAGACGGCCGGATGCGACTGAACCGTGTTGAGAATAAGCGTTCTGCCACTGTTTTCATTGTTGACGAAGCAAGTATGATCGGAAATCGTGGTGATGATATGACGGGTGGTGAAGGTCTGCTGGAAGATCTGGTTTCTTATGTGTCACAAGGGAAAAAGTGCAGGATGATACTGGTTGGAGATGTGGCTCAGTTGCCTCCGGTTCATGCAGAAAATAGTCCGGCGCTGGATTTTAACCAGGTGCGTTCTCTATCACATCATGATGTAATGCTTACGGAACTGAAGCAGGTAGTAAGGCAGAAAGAAGCAGGAGGAATTTTACTGAATGCAACTTCTCTTCGCATTTTGATTGGTCGTCAATCAACTGTTCCGGTGTTGAAGACTTCAGGATTTCAGGATATTTTTCAACTTCCGGGAACTGATCTGAAAGAAGAGCTGGAAAGCAATTACCAGAAGTATGGACAGGATGAAGTGCTCATTATTACAAGATCAAATAAATCAGCCAATCAATATAACCAGCTAATCCGTCGTCAGCTTTTATATATGGAAGAAGAGATTGGAAGCGGTGACAGATTAATGGTAGTGAAAAATAATTATTACTGGCTGGATAAAGAATCGCAGGCAGGATTTATAGCGAATGGAGATACACTGGAAGTGCAGCGTATATTTTCTATAGAAGAAAAACACGGATTCCGTTTTGCCAAAGCACAGGTGAAACTGGTGGATTATCCTGATGAAGCATCACTGGAAGTTTATTTACTGCTGGATACTTTATATAGTGTAAATCCTGCTCTTACAACAGAAGAGAACAGGAAGTTGTGGGATGAAGTGATGTTACAGTATAATGGAGAAACCAAATTGAAGCGTCGTAAACTGGTTCGTGAAGATCCATATCTCAATGCATTGCAGGTTAAATTTTCTTATGCAGTAACCTGTCATAAAGCACAAGGCGGACAATGGAAATCTGTTTTTGTAGACCAGGGATTTCTCACCGAAGAAATGCAGACAATTGCACATATGCGATGGTTGTATACTGCTTTTACAAGAGCAACGGAAAAACTGTATCTGATGAATTTTGATCCTTCACTTTTTAA
>JBDTVD010000244.1:0-5646 GCA_040007375.1 Bacteroidota bacterium
CTTCAAACGGCGCCTGCATTCTGCCTGAGTTTTCCAATTCACCTAAACCCATAAAAACTAATTGCCGATTGTCTTTATTTTTTATTCTGTTCTCCTGTTCATATCGCAGCATCACTTCATTGTCGTACCAGATAGAAGGGCTTAGCATTATATAATTTCCAAACACCGTATTATAATTAGTAAAAGCAAAGGCGCCAAACAATCCACCAAATGAATGACCAAGAAGCACTCTGCTGTTTCTTGAAGTATCTGCTGCAAAATCATTTTCTATTCTTGGTAGCAGTTCTGTTTTAATAAACTCCATAAATTTTGAAGCGCCACCATCACCTTCTTCCACATCAGTTGGTGTATAATCATTAGCTCTGTCATTACCATAACCAATGCTCACAACAATCACATTTTGCTTACCATTATCATCACTTAATTCTTTACATTTTTTTGCAACGAAATCAAAATTCTCTTCACCATCCAAAACATATACAGTTGCATATTTCTGATTAGCCGAATAATTTTCAGGTAATCCTACTTTAATCTTATAAGTAGCTCCGTTTGAAACAGACTGAATAGAGAACTCTTTAGTAAGAGATAGATCAAACTCTTCTTTCTTACAGGCAGTAAAAGAGAGTAGTAGTAATACAGTGATAAGCGTTTTCATTTTTTGTGATTTAGATTTTTTTACTGCGCAAAAGTATCCCGCATCCCTGCCAGGGGCGTTACATAACTTTGGGAAAGGATTATAGAATCTTGGGTTACACCTGGTCGAGCGATTTACGCTTTTCGCCACTCATGTTTTTAAAAGCAGAAGGCGTGAGACCTGTAATTTTTTTAAACTGGCTGGAAAGATGAGCGGTGCTGCTGTATTCCAGTTCAAAAGCAATTTCATTTAGAGAAAGCTGATCGTATTTGAGTAACTCTTTTGCTTTCTCAATGCGTTGTTCAATAAAATAATTTTCAATGGTTCTTCCTTCTACCGATGAAAACAACGAAGAAAGGTGTGTATACTCATAGTTCAGTTTTGAAGCGAGATAGTTGGATAGCTTAATCTTTTTATCAGCATCATCCACTTCATTGCGCGCTCTTTTGATCACCAGCTGTTTGACTTTTTCAATCACGCTGCTCATCCGGTTATCAATTAATTCAAATCCTATCTTTTCAAGACCATCTTTAAGTATATCCAGTTGCTTATTATTCAATTCCTCTTTCAAATGGATTTCTCCAAAAGTTACTTTGGAAAATGGCAGATCAGAATTATTTAAAATATTTTCCACAGCTATAACGCAACGGTTGCAAACCATATTCTTTACAAATAAAATAGCGGAGGACATAAGCGGGAATTGTTAAACAAATATAAAGATTAAAAAATAATTTGAAGATTTGAAAATTCAATTTTGATTTTGCAATTTCCAATGGTACAACGTTGTTCTATAATGAGGATTGAACCGAAACGGAATTTTTTAAAGATAATTGATCGTCCCGTTGGTGGGGATCGTCAAAGATTTTAAAGCAAAAGCTGCGCATTATTTTATTTTTAGAAAAACGTCTGCGCTCAAGCGAGCTTGGCTTGCCTTTTTTCTAAAAACAAAATCCCGCGAAGGGGCGGGATTTGCTTTAAAATCTTTGCGGAGAGGGCGGGATTCGAACCCGCGGTACCTTGCGGTACACAAACTTTCCAAGCTTGCACGTTCGGCCACTCTGACACCTCCCCTTAAAATTCAAGGTTGCAAATCTAACAATATTTGCCAGTGGGCAATCTCAAAGTGGAGGTTGAAGGAAGGAATACTTTTATTGCTGAATTACCAGTTTTCCTGTTGCTACCAGATTTGTTTTGGAATCTGTTATGCGGATGAAATAAATTCCGGCAATTAGATTCTCACGATTAATACTGAAGCGTATTGTTTCATCTGCAATTATTGCATCAGCAGATTGAAGTGTCACTACTTCTTTTCCAGTGATATCAACCAGGTTCAATTGGAGATTGATGTTTTTTATTCCTGATAAAATTACCTGTGTTTGTGATGTCATCGGATTTGGTTCAATCAGCATCCCGCTTAATAAAACAGGAGAAGAAAATATATTCGTGGAAACGCAGAGTGTGTTGTTGTTTACTGGTGCTGATCCAGTTGATACAATCGGTATTGTAATGGTAGTTCCTGCTTTAACTACAGGAAAAATGGTTGTTACTCCTGCCGGAACTGCAACAGCACTCACTACTACATTTATAATATTACATCCTGCACTTCCCTGCGAATCTGTTTTTATAAAATAGGCTTCTGTTCCTCCACCAAAACTTTGTGTAAATCCGGAAACAAGAAAACTTCCATCCCATGTTTCAAATACATAACGGCCAACATCACGTCCCGCTGTTGTACCGCCCATTACACTGCTCCAGACAATTGCCCCATTCAAATCAGTTTTTAATAAAATCAGATCATCATGTGCAGATCCTTGCCGGTTTGCATAACCAGTAGCCACATAGCCGGTACCATCATTCAATGGTTTCACGCAATAAAATAAATCTGAATCAGAAGTTCCGAATGCCTGTGTCCATAAGAGTGTACCTGTGTCATCAGTTTTAGCCATGAAACCATCCATATTTCCATTTCCAAAACTAAGTGTACTGCCTGCTATGCAGTAACCACCATCCGCAGATTGAATAACAGAGTAGCCTACTTCATCAGCACTATCACCAATTACCTTTGCCCACATAAGAGAACCAGAAGCATCCAGTTTTACAAGAGCCATATCATCATTACCACTAACTGTAAAACTTCCTGTCAGCACAAAGCCGCTGTCACTTGTCTGGGCAATACTATAAGCATAATCAGGTCCGTTATTCCCGATTGTGCGTGTCCATAAAGTATCACCTGCTGCATTTGTTCTGATTACATACATATCTGCTCCACCTGCTCCGTAACTTGTTGTGTAACCACTCAGCACGTAACCGCCATCAAAACATGGCTGACCTCCGGTACAAAAATCAACATTGGCACCACCATAAGTTCTGCTCCAGTCAACAACTCCTGAAGCATTTGTTTTTATTAAAATAAAATCGTCGCCACCAGCACCAGTGCTCCAGGTAGTTCCGGTTATTATAAATCCACCATCACTTGTTTGTTGTACAGTTGCTCCTTCCTCATCACCAGGAGGTAAGCCCAGTGCGCTGGACCAGAGTGTATCACCTGAAGTATTTGTTTTTATAAGAAGGATGTCCTGCATTCCTGCACCGAAATTTTTTGTGCTTCCCAATAACACATAATTGCTGTCGTTAGTCTGAATTACTGAATTGCTCCAGTCGAGTACTGCTCCGCCAAATGTTTTCTGGAAACGGTTTTGTGCATTGGAATTAAAACCCAGAAAAAGAATAAGCAGCACAATACTTATGTGAGTTGTTCTATTATTAATCATTGTAAATGTATTTTGGGGGTTAAAGGGGAATTTACATTCCCGATATTATAGAGGTACAAAGTTAATACCATCTCAGTTATCAGACATCTCTCCACAGAGCGACTTTTGAAATTGTTTAATTATTTTTTCAACATTTTTTTCTTTTCCGAAGAGGAACATCAGCTTTGTGAGAGCGGCTTCTGTTGTCATATCACGTCCACTTATTACTCCCATTTTCTGCAACTGATCACTGGTTTCATATTTCCCCTGCTGCACTTCACCACCACTGCACTGAGACACATTTACAACAACGAGTCCTTTTTCAATCGCATCGGCTAAACATTTAATAAACCACTTTTCAGTAGGAGCATTTCCGCTTCCATAAGTTTCAAGCACCAACGCTTTTAGTCCTTCCATCATGCAGGCATTGCGCATCCATTGTTCTGTTATTCCGGGGAAGATGCGTACCAATCCGATATTGGAAGATAGATTTTTAAATACTGTGAATGGCTGCTTCAGTTTCTTTAATATGTTTTGATGATTATACTGTAACTCCACTCCTGTTTCTGCAAGCACAGGATAATTCAACGATTGAAAAGCATCGAATTTTGAAGAAGTAAATTTCTCTGCTCTGTTACCACGGAATAACTGACTGTTAAAATAAATGCATACTTCCGGAATTAATATTTCACCTGCTGCCAGTTCAATTGATGTGATGAGATTTCTTCTCGCATCCGTACGGATTGTACCAAGTGGAAGTTGTGAACCGGTGAAGATGACAGGCTTTTGTAAATTAGAAAGCATAAAACTTAATGCAGATGCGGAGTAAGCCATTGTATCTGTTCCATGGAGAATGATAAAGCCATCATACTTTTTATATTTTTTTTCAATGATGTCAGCAAGTTCAATCCAGAATGGTGGTTGCACATTACTGCTGTCGATCAGATTTTTGAAACTGTGATAATCAATTTTACATTTTAACTTTTTCAACTCCGGCACATGCTCCGAAATTCTGCCGAAATCAAAAGGCTTTAACACACCATGCTGATCATGATGCATTCCAATAGTTCCTCCTGTGTAAATGATCAGAATTTTTTTCATCATAGGTCAGAGTTTAAACAGCTTCTTTGCGTTATCACTTGTAATTTTTGTTATTTCATCAACAGTAACACCGTATATTGATGCAACTTTTTCTGCAATCAGTTTTATATATGCCGGTTCATTTCTTTTTCCGCGATGAGGAACTGGAGTGAGATAAGGAGCATCTGTTTCCAGCACAATATATTTTGTTGGAATGTGTGGAAGGGTTTTATCAAGGCCACCGTTTTTATACGTTACTACACCACCAATGCCCATCATAAAACCCATCTTCTTAATTTCTTCTGCTTCTTGCGGTGTACCACCAAAGCAATGAAAAACTCCGGTTAATGATGGAAGATTTAATTTATGTATAAGTTGAATAACATGCGTTGTTGCTTCGCGTGAATGTATGGCAACAGGAAGTTTAAGTTCATCAGCCCATTTACATTGCACTTCAAAAGCAGCATCCTGTTCTTTTATATATGTCTTGTCCCAGTGAAGATCAATTCCCATTTCACCCACAGCAAAAAAATTACCGGTGCCGAGGTTTTTTTCTACGTGTTTTAATTCATCACGGTAATTTGCAGCAACAGAGCAGGGATGTAAACCCGACATCGGCAGACAAACGCCCGGAAATGTTGCAGCAACTTCCAGCATTGCAGAAGTCCACTTGCTGTCAATATCAGGCATGATGAAAGTACCTACTCCTTCAGCAATTGCCGTACGTATTAAATCGTTTCGATCTGAATCAAACTCCCTGGAATAAAGGTGTGTATGCGTATCAATTAATGACATGGCGGCAAAAATAGTTAATTTGGCGCGCAGGATGCCCCGATACCTTATTGTACGTTTCAGTTCTATTGGTGATATTGTTTTAACAACGCCAGTAATCCGTTGCTTGAAAGAACAGATTCCTGGTTGCGAAATTCATTATCTCACCAAAAAATCTTTTGCCGATGTGTTAAAGGGAAATCCATATATCGATAAGCTGTACACTATCGATCATGATATTAATGAAGTTGTGGAGGATCTGAAGAGTAATAATTATGAAGCAGTTATTGATCTGCATAATAATCTCCGTACACGCATTTTAAAATGGAAGCTGAAACGAAAGTCATACACTTTTAACAAACTGAATATTGAGAAGTGGCTGATGGTAAATCTGAAAATAAATCATCTTCC
>JBDTVD010000245.1:0-5642 GCA_040007375.1 Bacteroidota bacterium
TTCAATCACAGGATAGAATTTGAAGTCGGTTTGAATAACAGATTGCAGACTTCATTTTATCTCAATATAAATTCAGCAACTACACTGGTTTCTGATGTTGTTCTTCAAGGTCAGACTTACGTTGCATCTTCTTCTTTTAAAACAGATATGGGAATCAGTTTTTCCAATGAGTGGAAGTATAAATTATCCGATCCTGTTGCTAATGCAATTGGTGCTGCATTATATGGTGAAATAGGAATTTCGGGATCTGAATTTGAACTGGAGGCAAAAATAATTCTTGATAAAAAAACCGGGAGATTTACGCATGCATTAAACCTTGTTGCTGAACCGGAATTTGAATCTGAAATTGAAAATGGAAAAGTAGAGCAGGAAATGGAATTTTCTTTTGAGGAAGATTATGGTTTGATGTACAACGTTAATAAATCATGGAATATTGGTTTTGAAATCCGTAATCTCAATAAAACCACAGAGGAAAACGGATGGGAGTATTCCACATTATTTGCCGGACCTGGTTTTTCTTATGTCAATGGAAATTTCTGGATCAATGCCACAGTAATGCCGCAGGTTGCAGGTTTATTTCATCACAGTAAAAACGGATTTACTGATGGTCTTGAACTGAACGATCATGAAAAGCTGGAAACACGTTTATTGTTTTCTTATTTCTTTTGATTTTCTTTTGAAAAAAATAATATATATATGGATGTTAATGCTGTTGCTCCTTGCAGCATGCAAATCATCATTATATATACCTGATGAAAAATCAGTTTCTTCCTCCGCATCATTACAGGACCTGACACTTGGCAGAAAATATTATGTTGACAAATGCAGCAGTTGTCATGCATTGCATTTGCCTGCTGAATACAATCATGCCCAGTGGCAGCAACAGGTGGATGAAATGGAAGTCAGGTCGCATATAAATCCGGAAGAGAAGGAATTAATTTTGAAGTATCTTTGGAATGCTCCGGTTGTTGCTAACTAACCTCTTCCGGCGGTAATTTCTATGAATGACCAGCTGAAATTCCAGGTGGCACTTACCTTACTACAGGGCGTTGGTCCTGTTGCGGCCAGAAACCTGATCAGTTATTGTGGAAGTGCAGAAGCTATTTTCCGCGAGAAAGTTTCTCATCTTATTAAAATCCCTGACATTGGTCCGGTAACTGCAAAATCTATTGTAAACCATAAAGTATTTGACAGAGCAGAACAGGAATGTGAATTTATTTCCGCCAATAAAATTGAAGCCTTTTTTTATCTGGATAAAAAATTTCCGAAACGACTAACAAACTGCAATGACGCTCCCGTCCTCCTTTTTTTTAAAGGTAAAGCTGATTTAAATTCGCAGCGTATTGTTGCAATTGTGGGAACGCGGAATGCAACAGATTACGGGAAATTAATCACCGAGCAGATTGTTGCCGGACTGGGCAGTGAAGGTGTAATGATATTGAGCGGACTGGCATACGGTATAGATATTTGTGCTCATAAATCTGCAGTTAGAAATAACATTACTAATATTGGCGTCGTGGGACATGGCCTTGATAGAATTTATCCTTCCAACCATCGGTCAACTGCTGTTAAGATGATAGAGAATGGCGGATTGTTGACGGAATTTATCAGTGGCACCAATCCTGACAGGGAGAATTTTCCTGCACGGAACAGAATTGTTGCAGGAATGTGTGATGCAGTTGTTGTAATTGAATCGGCAGAAAAAGGTGGTGCATTAATTACAGCTGATGTTGCGGGAAGTTATAATCGTGATGTGTTTGCTGTTCCGGGAAATATTAATAATACATATAGCACAGGATGTAATTATCTCATTAAAGAAAATAAAGCAGCATTGGTTGAATCAGCTGCTGATATTATTAAGATGATGAGATGGGTGCCTGGTGATGAAGCAAAAAGTACAAAAGCAAAGCAACGGTTATTGTTTAATGATCTGGATACTGAAGAAGAAAAAATGGTAAACCTTTTACAGGAAAACGGACCGTTACATTTTGATGGTATTTCATTAAACAGCTCTTTCACACCCGGAAAAATTGCAAAAATATTGCTTGACCTGGAGTTGAAGGGAATTGTAAAAGCACTTCCCGGAAAACAATTTCAGCTTATATAATTTATATATTGAAAAACTAAAAATCAACTGTTGATATGTACGAAACTCTGAAACCAGTTCTTGAACAAGAATTAAATGAAATTCGTGAAGCCGGATTATATAAAAGTGAACGTATTATTTCATCTCCCCAGGCTGCAGATATTGTTGCAAATGGAATGAATGTAATTAATTTCTGTGCTAATAATTACCTGGGATTATCATCGCATCCTAAAGTTATTAAAGCAGCACATGATGCAATTGATACACATGGTTACGGAATGTCGTCTGTTAGATTTATTTGTGGTACACAGGATATTCATAAACAACTGGAGGATAAAATTGCTGCATTCCTCCATACAGAAGATACTATATTATATGCAGCGGCTTTTGATGCTAACGGTGGAGTGTTCGAACCATTGTTTAATGAAAAAGATGCAATCATTTCTGATGAACTGAATCATGCATCAATCATTGATGGTGTTCGGTTATGCAAGGCACAACGTTATCGTTACCTGCATAATAATATGGCAGACCTCGAAGAGAAATTAAAAGAAACGCAGAATTTACGTCATAGAATTATTGTTACTGATGGTGTGTTCAGCATGGATGGTACAATTGCACAACTGGATAAAATCTGTGACCTTGCTGATCGTTACAAAGCATTAATTATGATTGATGAATGTCATGCTTCCGGCTTTATGGGTAAAACAGGAAGAGGTACGCATGAATACAGGAATGTAATGGGACGCATTGATATTATTACCGGAACACTTGGTAAAGCATTAGGTGGTGCAATGGGAGGATTTACATCCGGCAAAAAAGAAATTGTAGAGCTCCTTCGTCAGCGTTCACGTCCGTATTTATTTTCCAACTCACTGGCACCTTCCATCGTTGGAGCAAGCCTTGCAGTTTTAGAAATGCTGAGTGAAACAACTGCCTTGCGTGATAAATTATGGGAGAATACGAAATACTTCAGAAGTAAAATTACAGAGGCTGGTTTTGATATCAAGCCTGGTGAACATCCTATTGTTCCTATAATGTTGTATGAAGCAAAAATTGCACAGGAGTTTGCAACTAAACTATTGGCAGAAGGAATTTATGTAATCGGATTTTTCTATCCTGTTGTTGCAAAAGGAAATGCAAGAATAAGAGTTCAGATTTCTGCAGCACATGAAAAACATCATCTTGATAAAGCAATAACTGCATTTACCAAAATAGGAAAAGAATTGGGAGTGGTGAAATAACTATTCTGATTTCAATATTTTGTAGTGATGCAATTTACCGAAAGTGTTTATACTTAATATATAAACTCCATCAGTTATGTTGGTTAGGGGAACAGAGTAAAACTCTCCTTTATTAAGGTTAACCGGATATTTATCAGTGATAATTTTTCCATTTAAATCAGTAAGTTGTATTCTGACGTTATTAAAGTCTGTAGCTGATTTTATATTGATGGAATTAGAAACAGGATTGATGATGGTAATTTCATTTTCGGGAGATGCTGATGTTCCAACTCCTGAAATTACAGGACATACATATGGCAATGGATTGAGTTCAATTGGATTTCCTGCAATCAATTGATGACCGGTTAATCCATTGTGATTTTCTTCAATTAATGTACATCTGAAAACAGTGTTACCGGTTGGATTACTTCCCTGGCTGAGTATAGTTGCAGCTACCGGACTTATATATTCCCACACCGTATTTTTCATCGAATCAATTTCAAAAAAAACACCTGATGGTCCTGTGCAGATAAGTGTGTTTCCATTTGAAATCCGTTGCACTCCGGAAATATTTGCACCATAAAAATCAGTTGGAACAGGAGCCGTATATTCCCATGTTACAGAATCCGGCAGGAATGATTGTCCGCTCACATATATATAATTTCCTGCACTGTCAACAGGCTGATCAATGATGTCAATGCTTGAATACATTCCCTGTGGACGTTGCAGACCATTATTAAAAACCATTATTTTATTTTCATCTTTTAGTCCTGCTGCAATCCATTGCGCGTTATGCTGCCCAAAGAATTTTTTATCCCCGGGAGTGCCTCTATTGTAAGATTGTGGATTTCCCCAGCGATATAACAAATCACCACCTTTATTTGAATTTCCTCCTGAGTGACTTGCTGCTTCCAGTGAAGTTGTGCTGTGATCGATAACCCATATCTCACTTAAATTATGTGAGCTTAGTAAGATCTGATCTAAGGCAGCATTGTAATCAATGGAATTTATATGCAACCAGTCTGCAGCCATTAAATTACCTGTAACAAAATTTAAATTGAGTAATTCAGGATGTTGATAAACGATGCCATAATTAATATGAGTTGAATCATAATCCTGTATCAGGTGATCCCATACATGCCACTCCCACACAACTGTTGCAGATGACGCACCGGAAGGTTGCAACTCCACAATTTTTTCACTCCATAGTTGTGTTCCTGTTTTAGCGGAATCACGTCCTGCGAAAATTGCTTCTGAGGGAGTTTTCATTTCCCATACAATAGCTAATATATTTCCGTTGGGTAACATCTTTATATCATGATGCTGGCATTCTGTTGTTGATGAAATTACATACGACCATAATAAGTTGCTGTTCCAGTCTGTCAGTTCAATTCTTCCACCTTTACCACCGCTTGTGAAAGTGGGAGAATTAACGTTGCAGGTGCGAAGCAGATTTCCGTCTTCCAGAAAATAAACTGCATCACCAGGATGATAATTACTGCTCCATTGATGAATACGTTTTCCGCATTTATCAATCAGATAAGTTGTGTCGGATGCAAGTGGTGCAAATAAAATATAACCAGGTATGTTTGCCGGCTGGTTCAACAGTAAACCTAAAGTTGGTTGTGCTTTAAGAGAAGTGCTTATTATCAAAAAGAGGAACAGGTAGATGGTGGTTCTCATTTGGCTATGACCTTGTTTTCATTTTCTGGTTTAATGCGATATTTTTTTTCAATGAATTACGCTTACACGGAATGTATAAGTATTTTGATCCAAAGTTATTCTTATTATATATATGCCATTTTCAAAATCACCTAAATCAAGTTCATTATTCTGAATTACGGAATTGGAAATTAATTTCCCCACCGCATTAAAAATAGAAGCAGGGACATTATCAATATACATTCCTGAAAAGTGTATCTTTCTTTGTGAGGGATTAGGGTAAGCTACTAGACGTTGCGATACGTTTTCTTCATTAACGGATTGTAATGATGACAATGACCTGTAAATAAAGTAAGCTCTAATCTTGTTATTTCTAAAAGTACTTCCGCATATATATATACCCTGATTACCTGAATCAGTAATAATATCGCTGGGAGATTCGGTTGATGTACTATCACCAATGTAAGTTCTGTAATTCTCTGTTCCGGCACTGTCAATTTCCATGAGTATAATATCGGATGATCCTGTAAATGGATTTATACCATAACCAGCTGCAATAAATCTGTCAGAATTCACTTCGCAGATTGCAAAAAGCACATCAGTAGAACCCGGAACACCAGGGTATATATATAACCATCTTTCATTGCCGCTTGAATCCACCTTAATAATCA
>JBDTVD010000246.1:0-5635 GCA_040007375.1 Bacteroidota bacterium
TCCGCCGAATGGAAGTGCCCATTGAAAATTACCTGAAGGATCCAGCTTAGAAATAAAAAGATCAATACTGGAAGCCGAAGAATTTAAATTGAAAATACCTGATCCAGGGTCAAAATCACAGGTTCCGACGAATACTCCGGTTATATATATATTTCCAGATACATCAACAGTAATAGCAGCACCATATTCATTTGCCGTTCCTCCCATTTGTTTTGCCCAGATAAAATTTCCGGCAGAATCCAGCATGGATACATATATATCACTATTCCCTATTGTAGTCAGGTTATAAGTTCCGGCACCAGGATCAAAATCACACATGCCATTGAAAGTACCTGTGGTAATAACATTCGCTGAATGATCGAGTGTAAGTCCAAGTGCACCATCAACACCTGACTCGCCAATCTGTTTTGCCCATTGGAAATTTCCTGAAGAATCTAACTTAGCAATAAAATTGTCATTTAATCCCATTGATGTTAAATCATAATTTAAAACTCCCGGATCAAAGTCAGTAGTTGAATTGAAAACACCGGTCATATAAATATTTCCCAACGCATCTGCTTTTATCGCTGTGCAGTTATCATCACCTGTACCATTGAATTGTTTTGCCCAGATAAAATTTCCATCACTATCAAGTTTAGAAATAAAAACATTTCGTCCTCCTGATGATGTCATAGTAAATATTCCTGCTCCTGGATCAAAGTCAGCACTGTCAGTGAAATATCCTGTTGAATAAACATTCCCAAAATCATCCAGTGCAAGGGCATAAGCAAAATCAAAATCGGGACTTCCCATTTGTTTAGCCCAGACGAAATTACCGGATGAATCTATTTTTGAAATAAAGATATCATAACTTCCAACTGCCGTTAAATTGAATATACCAGTTCCCGGATCAAAGTCAGCAATATCGCTGAAGCATCCTGTTGTATATATATTTCCTGATTGATCAATAGCTATAGAAGTACCAAAATCATAAGCGGAATCTCCCATGCTTAGTGCCCAGATTAAATCACCTGCAGCATTTGATTTAGAAATGAAAATATCATTATTGCCTTTTGCAGTTAAGTTAAACACTCCAACTCCGGGATCGAAATCTGCTGTACCACGATAAACACCCAGTGTATACACGTTGCCCGATGCATCAAGTGCTATAGCTGTTCCGCGGTTCAAATCCGTACCACTAATCTGTTTTGCCCAGACAAGGTTCTGAGAATGCACAGACGTAAAACTTAATAATAGAATTAATAAAGAGAGGGAAACCTTTACTAAAGAATTCGATTGCATAAAAGATGGTAAGTATTCACAATCAGCAACAGCGCTGATTCCGGTGAAAATACGTTTTTTGCTGAAGATGGAATTGGTCAGAAATTATCAAAGAAGGAGTGATACATTGCTCACCTTTTATTACAACCTGATTAATCGGAACTAAACCTTATTTTTGTGCAATGCGCGATTTACATCTTGATCCTGATAAAGACAATCTCTCCAATGCAGAGAAGGAGATTGAGAAGGTTTTGCGTCCTTCAGAGTTTGAAGATTTTACAGGACAGGATAGTGTGGTAGAAAATCTGCGTGTATTTGTGCAGGCTGCCAAACAAAGAGGAGAAGCACTCGATCATGTTTTATTGCATGGTCCTCCTGGCCTTGGTAAAACTACTCTTGCAAATATTATTGCCAATGAAATGGGTGCGGGAATTCGTGTAACATCAGGACCTGTACTTGATAAGCCCGGTGATCTTGCAGGATTGCTCACTAACCTTGAAATAAATGATGTTTTATTTATTGATGAAATACATCGGTTAAGTCCTGTAGTTGAGGAATATCTTTATTCAGCCATGGAGGATTATAAAATTGACATCATGATTGAGAGCGGACCGAATGCGCGTTCGGTACAGATAAAATTGAATCCGTTTACATTGGTTGGTGCTACCACAAGATCAGGTTTACTCACATCACCATTACGTGCACGATTTGGAATTACCTCTCGTCTCTCCTATTACGATACAAAAAGATTACAGTTGATTGTTTTGCGTGCATCAACAATTTTAAAAATTGAAATCAGTGATGAAGCAGCTTACGAAATTGCAAGAAGAAGCAGGGGAACACCACGTATTGCAAATGCTCTGTTACGACGTGTTCGCGATTTTGCACAAGTGAAAGGAGATGGTAACATTGATATGAAAGTTACACAGTATGCTTTGAAAGCTCTTAATGTGGATGAGTACGGCCTGGACGATATGGACAATAGAATTCTCACAGCAATTATTGATAAATTTAAAGGAGGACCGGTTGGACTTACCACTATTGCAACTGCTGTTGGTGAAGAAGCCGGTACTATTGAAGAAGTATATGAACCGTTTTTAATCATGGAAGGATTTCTTCATCGCACACCACGAGGACGTGAAGCAACTGAAAAAGCGTACAAACACCTGGGGAAGCTGAGAACCAATAAAGGCAATACACTTTTTGATTGATCCTCCTTACGTTCACATTTTCTGTTACACTTTCAGAAATTAATTTATATATATAATCATGTCTCCTTCCGACATTAAAAAAACCATTACTGCAGAAGCAATGCGGCTTGGTTTCAGTTATGTCGGATTTTCAAAAGCTGATTTTTTAGAAGAAGAAGCGCCACGTTTAGAACAATGGCTTTCTCAAAACCAGCATGGAAAAATGAGTTACATGGAACGCTGGTTTGATAAAAGACTTGATCCACGACTGTTGGTTCCGGGAGCAAAAACAGTAGTTTCTTTTTTACTGAATTATTTTCCGGAAGTAAAACAGAAGGATGGCATTCCGAAAATTTCCAAGTATGCTTATGGAAAAGATTATCATGTGGTAATTAAGAATAAACTTTTCGAACTGATGCAGTATATCACTTCAACAATTGGAGATGTAAATGGCCGTGCATTTGTTGACTCTGCTCCTGTACTGGATCGAGCATGGGCGAAAAAAAGTGGATTAGGGTGGATTGGAAAAAACGGAAACCTCATACATCCACGTGCAGGATCCTTTTTTTTTATTGCTGAGATTATCATCGACCTGGAAGTAGAACCTGATGGACCGATAAAAGATTTTTGCGGAACATGTACACGGTGCATGGATGCATGTCCTACCGAAGCCATCGTTGCACCACATGTTGTTGACGGAAGCAAATGTATTTCTTATGTAACAATAGAACTTAAAGAATCCATTCCATCATCATTTAAAAATAAAATGGATGACTGGATTTTTGGTTGTGATGTTTGTCAGGATGTTTGTCCGTGGAATCGATTTTCAACTCCAACAACAGAAAAAGATTTTATTGCTGATAGTGATTTAATAAATAAAAATACTGCAGAGTGGAAGGAAATCACAGAAGAAGTATTTCAGTCTATATATAAAAATTCCCCGCTGAGCCGAACAGGGTTCAGTGGAATGAAAAGGAACATTGAATTTATCGTACCACCTGACGAAAAGCCTGTGCAATAATGTCGCTGTATTTATGCCCGAATGTTGTAAGGCACCACATCATTAACAATTTTCTTTCATCAGCTTTGAGCCACTTGATGGCTTTTAATAATTCTTTCTTAAATAGGTTCCGGTCGAAACTAACTTTAGTGAGGATTTCTTTTGAATATTCAAACATAGACCGAGTTTTGGGGAGTCGTTGCACAAATATAAATAGCATGTTGGCTAAAAATGCAACATTAACCTAAAATCTTACACACATTTTAGTTAAAATGAACTAACCTTCGTTCCATCTGTAAGTTACATTTTCAAAGCCTGCAAGATCAAGCACTCTGTCAATTACAGTCGCTGCAAGAGCTTCAAAATCCTTAGGTAAACTGTAAAAAGATGGTGAGGCAGGAACAACAACTGCACCTGCTTCTGTAACCAGTTTCATATTGTTGATATGAATCAGACTTAACGGAGTATCCCTTGTAACTAACAGTAGTTTTCTTCGCTCTTTTAATATAACGTCTGCAGCACGTGTTACTAAATCACTACTCGTTCCATGTGCAATCCGTGCAAGCGTACCCATGCTGCAGGGACAGATGATCATCGTACCATATTTAGCAGAGCCGGAAGCAAAAGGAGCATCAAAATCCATCTTATTATAAACTGTAAATGGATAATTGCCGAATCCCTGGTTACCTAATTCAAACTCCCACACTTTTTTTGCGTTATCTGACAGAACAACAGAAATAACTTCAGCCTGATCCTTCAGTTTAAGCAATTTATCCAGCAGCACTTTTGCATAAATGGATCCACTTGCACCAGTTACGGCAACAACTACCTTATGCTTCTTATCACTCATTTTTCAAGCGGTTTAAAATAATAGTTGACCATCAAAACAAAAACAGAATTATACTGACCAGCATCTACAAAAGAATTTACCTGTCCACCAAATTCACGAACAGGTAAAACAGATTGCAATCCACGAAGGTTTGCTTTCAGATGCTTTCCAAAACGATATTCAGCTCCACCGATTACACTAATGTCAGTTGATTTAAAAGGCAGTGCCGGAAATATCTCACCGTTTTCATTTTCTTCCAGGGAACTGATAAGATACCCTGCTGATGCTCCGAGATAAACATCAAATTTATCATTGAGTTGATAGTTGATCGTAATTGGAACTTCCAGATAATTTAATCTCAATAAATATTGTGAGATATCACCCTGATCAAGTTTACTGGGTTTACGGCTTCCTTTCTGAATGTATGTAAGCTCAAATGCCATTGCCATTTTCTTTGCAACAGGAGTACTTACACCAATGCCTGTTTCTACTCCTGCTTTATCAAAGCCACCTAATGCATCACCGGAAACCTGCGATGTAACTATTCCACCGGAGAGATATGCATTAAAATTTTGTCCGTATGAAATTCCTTCAACTATATATATCAGAAAAAAAGTAAAGAAAATATTTTTCATCAACAATAACTCAAGGATTTAACTGCACTTCTTCAGCCTGTATTACTTCTTTCGTAACATTATCTGAAAGCACAGCAATAACATGAACATGTTCTGTATTAATATCAGCAGCAATAGGTGTACCTGTAACAGTACCACTTATTGAAAAACCATAAACCGGATTTGTTGCAATTACAGTTCCCCATGTGGATGTTAATGCACCTCTTAAAACACGACGGTGTACATAATCCGGTTGATTACCTGTAGGAGAAGGAAATGCCTGCCAGTTAATAATGCTGTCTTCCGTATAATATACAGCGAGTGAAACATCACCGGTGAGATTATCAAGAAACGTAGTTTTTACATGCGCAGAAATAACTCTTGTTGCACTGTTAAAAGAAGTAGTAACTTTCATAGAAGCATCAGCAGATTCCTGCAATATCTGGTTTACTTTATTCCCCCACTCCGCATAAATAACAGCTCTGTTAGTGCCATACATTTTTCTATTAATTGTGCCTGTTGGAAATGCTTGCGATGAAGGAATTAATGCACCATAAAGATCAAGTCCGGTTTGATTTTCAAAATCGTAGGTAAACAAACTTCCA
This sequence comes from Bacteroidota bacterium, assembly GCA_040007375.1. GTDB lineage: Bacteria > Bacteroidota > Bacteroidia > AKYH767-A > OLB10 > JANOXC01. The sequence continues at coordinate 5,499 of JBDTVD010000246.1, forward strand.
CTGGAATTAGTAGTTGCCCAAAAACCTACATGAAGCGCCATAATCACCAACCGATGACCAACCGTATTCTGAATAGTGGTTGCTTCATCATGTGCAGCAGGACAACCCTGGCACTTATGACCGGTATAATCTTCCAG
>JBDTVD010000247.1:0-5611 GCA_040007375.1 Bacteroidota bacterium
GGGAGGGAAATGGCCCCATTGACTTTGACACCAATTTGAGGGTGTTTTCGGAACAAAGTCATATACTTTTTGAAAATTTAATCCGCCATTATCACTGAAATATATTCCATCATTAACATTTGTTTCTTCGTCAACAGAAAAAATATCAAAAGTCAAATCAATTCCTTGTGACTGTGTAGATAAATTAAGCCGCAAGTCAACTGCACTTGAAGTTAATATACCAGCTCCACAAGTTTTATCAAGTTCAAGTTTATATGCAGAACCACCAGCACCTGAACCCGCTGTTCGCCATGCCTGATTTCTTATTCGAGTTGCGAGGGTTATTCCTATAGTTGTTGAATCTGCAAATTCCCACGACCATTCAGAACCGAGAGGTGCTTCGATGTCATTAAAATATGGAAGTGTCGCATAGCTAATTGAAGGAACATAAAGCTTAACATCATCAAGGTAGAATCCATCGCAATCGTTAAAACAATTGAAATCATCATTATCAAATTGTTGAAAACGTATTACATATTGATTTGTAAAAGGTTTGTTTGCCAAAGCTGCGAGTTGATTTAAATGAATAGGTGGGAATTGTCCGCAATCGCTCTGACACCATGATTGAGGATTAAACTGAAATATTACAGGGGAAAAAGTTGCACCGTTATCATTGCTTAAACAAATTCCATCAAGCGGATTAGTTTCATCATTATATGACAAAATTCTAAAAGTTAAATCAACATTTATTTGATTACTTAGGTCAATGTGCAAGTCAAGTCCATTTTTTGTAAATGTACCTGCACCTAAAGTTGATTTTCCAATACGTGCAACAAACTGTCCTGCACACGAAGCTACGTTGGTAATATCTATTAAACCATCAGTCCCAGTTAAATTTGGATTAAGACGCCAACCAGGTATTAAAGTAGTGTCAAAGGGAGGTCCAAACTCAAAATCGTCATAAAAGGGCAATTGAGCTTTTACGAGAATGACGTTTAATACAATTACGAGAGTTAGTAGATTTTTTTTCATTTGTTTTTGATTTGATAGGTTTACTTAATTATTGTGTTTGAATTTCATGCTACAAAATAAAGGTTGGTTTTAAGTTGCTGCAACTACATAAAAGTAGGTGTCCTCATTTCAGCTTTTTGTGCGGGGATAAAGTTTATTGATAGCATCGGTTTTATTGTGAACTTGTAACTTTTCATAAATGTTCCTAATACGTTCGCGAATTGCATGAATACTAACTTCGTCTTTCTCCGCAATTTCTTTATAATGATATCCTTTTGAAATCATGTCAAGTGTTTCCTTTTCTAATTGAGTTAATGATTCAACTTGAGCGGAATTTATTTTATCTTGTTTAAATGCCAAGGTCACCATTCTTGCAATGTGCGGTGACATGGGAGAACCTCCCGAATGAATCTCTTTGATTGCTGTAATCATTTTGTCAGGAGTAGTATTTTTTACAATATATCCGGTTGCACCAACTTTAAGTGCTGAAAAAATATTGTCTGAATCTTCGAGATTGGTACACATTAAAAACTGTATGTTTCGTTTGGGGTCATGCAAATTGGCCACACATTCAATTCCACTTATTCCGTTTTTTAAATCAATGTCCATTAAAACAACATCAACCTGCAGATGTTTGAATTTACTTGTAAATAATTCACCACTTTCGAAAGTTCCACAACAAAATAAATCATCAGAAGACTCAATCATTGATTTTAATCCTTCACGAGTCACCTTTTGGTCTTCTACAATTGCTACATTTATTGCCATATTTTTTTCTGTAAATTTGATTTATAATGCTGCTGTTAGCAAGTACATAAAAGTAGGTGCTGCAAATTATATAATGTTAAGACAAATTGCCTTCTGCTGTTATGAATGTTCCCTTTCCAATTTCTGATTTCAATTCGAAACGTCCATTCTTAATTGAGGTAGCTCTGTTCTCCAAACTTTTTGTTCCATTCCTGTTGGTTGGAATTGTTGTGTCAAAACCTTTTCCATTATCTGCAATAAAAAGTTTGAAATTCTTTTCAGTGTCAACGGAAAAATCAATTTCTATTTTGTCAGCGTTACTATGCTTGGCAATATTGTTAAGTCCTTCTTTCAAAATCAGGCAAATATTTCTGTTTGCTTCTGGATGCGTAGGATAGGGTTCAATAGTATCTGAAATATTAAGTTGAAGATTGATGTTCACATTTTCGGAAAAGTTGTTTGAGTAAGTTCTGATCTTTGTGAACAAACTTGAAAGATTATCGTTATCGGGCATTGTAGCCCAAATTAATTCACTAAGGTTCTCGCTCAGAGTTCTTGATTCTGAACTTACCTTTTCAAGAAAAGTTTTTTCAATTGGTTTTTGCTTTTTCAAATCTGCGTCGCACTGGAAACACATCATGGAAATTTGCGTTAAGCCCGAACCAATTTCATCATGCAGGTCAAAAGAAATTCTTTTTCTTATTTCATTTCGCTGTTGAAGTAAATCATTTTGATGTTGGTTTTCTATCTTTTGAAATGCTAACTCTTTCTTTTGAAATTCAATTTCCTTTTTGGTCTGTCGGTTTTTATAAATTCCAAATCCAACACCTGATATTAAAAGAAGAACACAAATAATTCCAAAGAGCATAAACCGTTCTTTAGTTTGCCTTTGAGTTGCTATTGCTTCTTTTTCCCTGTAGTTGTTTTCCATAGACGTGAGTTCAGCATTTATGTTTTGGCTCAAAATCAACAGTTGACTTAAAGCTTCTTCGGGAGTATCGCCTTGAGCAAGTAAAATTTTTATAGTGTTTCTTGCTTCAGAATTCGCTTTGTCTCCATTTCCGCATCGTGCAAGCATGTTTACTTTATAGCTACGATAGCTTAACCACATTGTACTTCCTTTCAAATTGTTTGCTTCTAATAAATTCAAAGCATTGTCCATATAAAAAATAGCCGAATCACATTTCCTTTCCAATATGTAACATCTTGCCATAACAACCATAGTTGGAGTTCTTTCGGGAGAATTAGGAGCAATTCTCCCACTGATTTGTAAACTATTTTTCGCATATATAATCGCATTCTTGTAATCTATACTTCCAATAAATGATAAACTCAGTGAATTAAGTACATTCATTAACAAAGTTTGAACTTCAAGATTTTCTTCTTCGTTTTTTGGATTATAGTCTTCAAGCATTTTTTGCGAATTAAATAAATACTCCCGCTCTTTTGCTCTATCATTTCTTGAACCGTAATTCATCCCGATTGTATTGTACAGGTCAGCTATTTCAAGTGAGTATTTCGCTTTATTTTTCTTATAGGTTTCAAGTAGTTCATTAGAGTACATTAATTCCATGTCAGCATCTCCCAAATAGCCATAAGCCCATGATAGATATTTTTTTGCTTCCATTGTTTCGTCTGCATCAGATCCAAATTCTTTATTTGATAAATCAAATGCTTTAATCAAAATATCTTTGGATTCAGAAAACTTTCCGTTTTCAACTAATATCTTCCCCAACAAGGTATAAGCTTTTGCTAGATTTTTATGGTCGTTATTTTTATGATAAGCAGAAACAAGTTCATTGCAATCTTGAATAGCTTTCTTAACTAGTTCAGGATTTCCTTGCTGATGACCTAAGTTATACTGTTCATGGACCTTGTCAAGATCAGTAGAAGAATTGTTTTGCGTTGCGAAAGCAAAATGGCATATTATAAGTAAAAACAAAACTGAAAGTAAAATATTTTTCATAGGGTGTTCTTTAGATTAGGTAATCTTAGTTGGCAAATTGAAAGTTATTGGAGAAAGGGGGCAGGTCGGAATGATTTAGGTTAAAGCAAATATAATAATAATTATTAAAAACAAATTGCTCACGGGCATAATGTGTCAGGTGGTAACACCAGGCACGACAAAATAATAATTATGATCTATATTTCTTTAGATGGTCTACCCCAAACTCCCCGATTGCTATTCCAAAAGATCACGCCAGCAAGACACAAAAGTAATGAGGGTTTCACTTCGTAAAACAACATTATCACGCATTGATGGAAAACTGCCTTGTCAAAAAAAAATGCCGTCAGCATAACCAACAGCACTTATTTTATTAGTCTTGACACTTGATACTTGATACTTATGTCTCGCTACTAACTACTAATATTTAAATACTCCTTAATCAATCTTTATCAGCCGTTGTTTCCAGTTTTCATTTTCATTATTTATATCTAAAAAATACATTCCTGATTTCAGGTTTTTTAATGAAATGGATTTTGCATTTTTTGCTGAGTAATTCATTACTGTTTTACCTGAAATATCGCTGATGGTAATTTCAGAATTGTTATCCAGTGCAGGTTCAAAATATAAATAATCACTTACAGGATTAGGGAATATATGGAGCTCTTTTTTGTTATCTGTATATATATTAATTGTGGAAGTGTAATTGTATTCTGAAACAAAGGCATCAAATAAACCGGCATTGGTTGCTGTTTGGTTCCCTGCACCAGGATCAAGATCGATTGAAGAGGACTGAAAATATCCTGTTATGTATATTTTGTTGTTACCAGTAAGTGCAAGAGCAGAACTACCGCCAACTCCTGTTAGGGAAAATGCATCTATGAAATTTCCGCTTTCATTGTACTGTGCAAGAAATGGGACACTGTTTAATACATTACTGTCACCAGTGAGATAATGTATGCCAGGTCCGGGATCAAAATCTACAAGACTGTCGCCCATTCCACCGGTGATAAAAAGATTTCCATTTGCATCAAGAGCAATATCAAATCCTGAATCACTTGCACGTTTACCGATCCTGAATCCCCACTGGTAATTAAAGGCTGCATCATATTTCAGAACTATTACGTCCTGAACAAATAAAATTCCAGTCTGTCCATATAAATAATGTATGCCTGCACCGGGATCTACATCAATGGAATCACTGTTTGAATAACCGGTAATATATATATCACCATTTGCATTGATCACCACTCCGCCTTCGCGTTCACCTTTAGCAGCACCGATAATAAGAGCATCCTGGAATACACCTGCAGTGTTGAATTTGCTGAGAAAAATATCAGAACTACCTGCACTACTTATAATATGTGTTCCTGCACCCGGATCCATGTCGATATTGCTTCCTGAAATTGTTCCGGCTGCATATATATTCAATGCATTATCCATGGTAACAGTTGTGGAACGGTCAAGTGCGAAGTTGTTTCCACCAAACCCATTTAACCATAGTGCAGTACCACCAGCATCGAGCAATGCTACAAATGCATTAGAGCTGCCATGTGAAGTGATGGCCCCTGTTCCCATATTCATGGTGCCTTCAAATGAACCGGAAATTGCAACATAAGTTCCTGCAGCATTTACTTTAATTGAATTACCCTGCTCATCGTCGGTACCACCAAAACTTTTCGACCAGATATGCTGTCCCGCATTATTGTATTTAACTACAAAAATATCAAACCCTGATGCTGTAAGAGGTCCTCCACCGAAATTAATAGTTCCTTCAAAGGTTCCGGTTAAATATATATTTCCTGATGCATCAAGATCTAAAGAAATTGCTCCATCATCAGTGGTACCACCACTGGTAACTGCCCATACCAATGTACCGGCGGGTGTGTATTTTGCAAGATATGTTTCAGCACCACCAGCACTGTTCAA
>JBDTVD010000248.1:0-5578 GCA_040007375.1 Bacteroidota bacterium
AAATTAATATTTTAATTATTGAACATCGCTTGTGTTTCGGATATTCAATTGCAATGCGTCATAGTCGCCGATATAACCTGTTATTGTTACAGGAGTGACAGGAAAAGTATTTCCTGCAAATGTTGCATAGGTAGTAGTGAATATTGGTAATGTTCCTGTTGCATCAGTAAGTGCAGTACCAACATCGTAAGTGCCTGCAGCTCCACCGCTGATGGTAACTCCTGCGATAGTAACAAGAGTTGATTCCCATGTCTGTCCATTTGCATTAATATCAGCAAGCGTTGCTATACGTGGAGTAACAATTCCTGTTCCTGTTAAAGTTGCAAGAGAAATATCTACATTATTCACTTCCAGCAATCCATGGAATTTTATCAACTCCTGACCAGAAATATCAATTTTAATTTTATCTCCAAGATTGAAAGTGTTATTAGTGAGGAACCGAACAACAACACCGTAATTACCTTGTTGTATAACCAGGTTTTTTGAAGTAATGTTGGATGCATTTTTATCGGAGATTACAATTCCTTCGATTTCTGAACCGTTTGCAATATTAATTGCTGTTCCATTATATATACTCTGCAACTCCTGGATGGAATGTACAGGTTGTGCAGATACACATGGAGGAGTAGAGAAGTCTTTCAGATCATCAAGGTCGCGAAGAATTAATTGGAAAGTACCATTGAAAACCTGTAATATTCCTTCTACTGTTCCTGTATCTGCTGGAATAAAAGATGCAGCAAATGTGGAGAAGCCGCTTGTACGAACTGTAACCGTTGCACCACTTGAATCAATCATAATTCTGTTTCCTGATTGTTGTGTGGCAACATCAGCCCATGTATTGCAACTTTCTGTAAAATGAGCATTGTTGAAACGAACTGATATATTCTGATTTGTACGATCGTTTGGATTGAGTGCATTGATGCTGCTGATAACTCTTACAGGAAAAGGTTGATTCCACATTCCACGTACGATGTAATCCGGAGCTAATACAGAAGGAATTCTTCCAACAGCATTACCATCTTTAATTCCGATTTGAATCATACCACTATAATCACTTATATATAATCCGGCACATTTAATAAAAACTCTTCTGCCTTTTCCATAAAGCGGACTTAACGGTGAAATGTCAACACGGATCAATATTCCTCCTGTGCTGTCGGAGATGATCATGTCTTTGTAAATGTTACCCTGCAAATCATCTGATATAACAATACCGGATATTACAGCGCTGTCAGGAAGTGCTTTTGCTGTTCCTAAAACGTAATAATTTTTTATCTGATCAATGGTATGCGTTACTGTTATCTCCGGATCTGTTCCATCAATTGGTGGTTCATCAAAATCCTTGTCAACACAGGATGTTACAAATAACATCAACATCATCGGAACTGATAGCGTAATAAAATTTTTGAATGTATTCATGATTCTTTTTTGATTCTGTTTTAATTAATTCATTCTTAAAATAACACTGATGAAATAGTTTGCTCCGAAAGCATAAGAATATTTCGGTGCAAATTTCTTAACTTGTTTTGTGTCGAAGTCAACACGTAACTGCTCTGATCCACCATTAATAAAATCCTGATTGTTCAGTATGTTGTTAATACCTACATTGATTACAAGATAAGTATTACGATAAGGTTTTTTAAATGTAGTAGGTAGTTTAAATGATTTGGAAGCATTGATGTCAACTGTCATCTGTGCATCCAGTTGTTGCTGGTCAAGCATGATATCACGTTGTTCTCCATCAGGTAATACTTCTACAGCAGCAACGGTACGACGGATCGGATTGAAACGAACATACATCTGATCAAAGTAATTGATGTTGATTCCTGCACTCCAGAATTTCTTTCCTCTGTAATATCCTCCCAGCGTATAAGCTGCCTGAGGACCTTGTCCTGCTTTAAAATTCTCACTATATATAGTTTCATTCACCGATTCTGCAGTGCTGATATTGTCGCGTGTGGTAGTTGCTTTCTGGCGTGATGTGTATATATAATTTCCAACTGATGCAACAGCACTTACATTTAAGCCTTTATATACAGTTGCTTCTGCCGCCAGTTCCATTCCTGTATGACTTTCATTAATTCCCGAAACAGCAAGATTTACAAAACTGTTTACATCATCATTGTAGTAATGATAGATGTGCGTCATATTCTTAATTGCTGTTGTATAAAAAGTAGCCTGTGCTCTTAATCGTGGAGCTTTATACGAATAACCACCTTCAACAGAGGATACTTCCACATCTTCCAGTTCAGACACAATCTGGTTGTTTACTGTTGGTGCAACAAAAGCATCATCAAAAAGCGGTGAACGTGTTCCTATAGTTCCGTTGGCGAATATATAATTGCGGCCGTTGATTTTATAAGTTGCGCCACCTTTCAGCATTGGATTAGAAAATGATTGTTCTTCTGATTTGCCAAATGAAATATCAGAGTACACACCATTTCTGTAATTACCCGTTCTTGAAAAAGTTGTCATGGTTGCCTGCACACCTAAAAATGCATCTACCTTTTTTCCTTTGTATTCCGGCTGAGCCCACAGTTGAAACTGGTTGATATCGGAAGTATAGTTATAACCGAATTCATCACCTTCAGTAACGATATTATCAGGATTATCCAGGTTGTTTTGTGCAGCATCAACTCCCGGAACCGGACTTTGTTCAGCGAACTGATTTAAGTCAATATAATAATCTGCACCCAGTAAATCATCCAGTACTTTGTAGTAATCTGTCTTTTGATTGAGATAAGAAATTCCTGCAGACAAAGAATAATTTTCGTTGAAGGAATTATTATATACAGTGTTAAATCCGAAGTTGTGATTGTCTTCAATTCTGTTTTCCAATATATAACTTGCACGATATCCTGTTACACCATTATTTGTTTCCAGATGATTGGAATTGGATTCATATAATTCATTCCAGTTAATCTGAAGCAGATCAGGATTGTTTCTTATCGTTTCTTCTTCCTGTGATTGAACTGCAAATTGAGAAGCAGTATCTGTTAATGCAAATGGAACAAATGATGGTAAGCGACGGTAATAATCACCACGTGGATTTGGTGCATTGTACCAGTTTAATCCACCACGTTTTTCTTTTCCAAACTGATAAGAAAGGGCAGTAGTAAGTGTTGATTTATTATTAATCTGCCAGTCGTGTTCTAATACAGTGAGTGGAGTAAAAATATTATTGACTGCTGAATTTCTTTTCTCACCATCCTGGTAACCCCACAACGGATTAAAATAATTGTCACCTACAAGATCATTTGCTTCCTGAATAGCACTTGTTGAACGACCATTGATAGTGCTTACACCAAATTGAGTGAGACTTATAGAATGGCGTGTATTAATTTCTTTTTCAACTCCTAAATAATAACTCCATCCATCATAAAAAGTTCCCGGAATATATCCTTCCTGTGCCCAGCGGCGTGATAGTGATGCAGAAACGGACCATCCTCCTTTCATAATTCCACTTCCATAAGTAAGCATCAACCGGTTTTCATAGGCACGGTTTGCATTTGAATAGGTCACCTGAGTCTGCTTACGCTGACGGGAAGCTTTTGAATCAACATTGAAAGAACCACCGATTCCTCCAAAAGAATAGTTTGATGCTTTCATTCCGTAGGCGGAAATCTGGTTTCTTGTTACATCATTCAAACCACCCCATGCATAAACAGAACGTCCGTTATTGAGATTAATCATTGGAGCACCGTTCATATAAGTGATAAAATTTTCATCACCATAACCTCTCACATCATAACGTGCTACACTGAAAGTAAACGTTGCAGCAGAGGCAAAAACATCACGTGATGCACCAAGCGCACTGCTTACTCCACCACCAGATGGGTCTGTATTTTCTCCTTCCTCAAGAGATACTGTGGGAAGTTGTTCCTCCAGTGGTGTTTTCCGGCCTTCCGGTAATAATGTAATCTTACCGGCATCAACAGTAGGTTGATTGGCAGTTACTTTTTGACTTACAGCTGCATAATCTGATTCTTTCACTTCCACCCGGTAATCACCATAAGGAATTTCAGAAAAAGTATATACACCTGTGGGATCTGTTAATGTTTCATATGCTGTTCCCGCAAGCATCACCTTTGCATTACCTACCGGATTATTATAATCATCGGTAATAATGCCCCGTATAGTTGCGTTTTGTGCGTGAGCAATTGCCGGAGCAAGCAAAACTGTTAAAACGAGGAATAATTTGTAATAGATTTTCTTCATAGCCACTATGTTAATCACACTCTCAAATAAAAAAAAAGAGGGACGCAAATCTAATCGAATTTGTTTACGGGTAACAACAGAGTGAAAGAATTAATCACTAATAAAGCATTATCAGAATATTACGGGGAGAGGGCAAGTGGCAATTTGTTACGTTTGTACCTCACAAAATCCAATTATGAAGAAATCTAAATTTTTATCGGTACTATTATTTTGCCTCGCTATTACATTTCAGGGTTCTGCCCAGAAGAAGAATTATAAGGTTGTATGTGTAGGATTTTACAACCTGGAAAATCTCTTCGATACCATCAATCAGCCGGAAGTTAATGATGAGGAATTTACTCCTTCAGGATCCAATCATTATACACCGACTGTTTACCTTGATAAACTTTCAAAGCTGCAAACTGTTATCAGTGATATTGGAAAAGATGTAAGTCCTGATGGATTGGCATTGATGGGTTGTGCAGAGATTGAAAATATTACTGTGTTACAGGATCTGATTCATCAGCCGTTATTAAAAGATCGTAATCTGCAGATTGTGCATTATGATTCTCCTGATGAAAGAGGTATTGATGTGGGTTTATTATATAATCCAAAATATTTCAAAGTGAAAAGCAGTGATAAATTATTTGTAACGATTAAGAATGATGATGGCACCTTGCATTACACACGTGATATATTATATGTATACGGATTGCTGGATGGAGAACCTGTTCATGTTTTTGTAAATCACTGGCCATCGCGTCGTGGTGGTGAAGAAGCAAGTGCACCGAACAGAGCAATGGCAGCAAGTGTTGCACGCGCAAAAATTGATTCCATTCAGAAAGTAAATCCAACAGCAAAAGTAATTCTGATGGGTGATTTAAATGATGATCCTGTTAGTCCGAGTTTAACAAATGTATTGAAAGCAACTGGTGATACAGCAATGGTAACTAATGGAAGATTGTTTAATCCATGGACACATTATTACAACCAGGGAATTGGTACACTTGCATACAATGATGCATGGAATTTATTTGATCAGATCGTAGTATCACAATCATTTTTAAATAAAGATCAGAAAGGAATATTTTTAAAAGATGCGAAGATTTACAGAAGAGAATTTATGATACAGCAATCAGGAAGATATAAAGGTTATCCGAAACGCACTTATGATTACAGCAAATATATAGGTGGTTACAGTGATCACTTTCCAACATACCTGGTGTTGTATAAAGAAGCTAAGGAGAATTAGAAATTATAAATTATAAATTCTAAATTATATTTTTTCTGAACTCAAATCGCAATGACCAAAACAGTAATCAAATCTTTTTTTACTCCGAACTCCGAACTAATTACTCCGAACTAATTTCTCCGAACTCCG
>JBDTVD010000249.1:0-5570 GCA_040007375.1 Bacteroidota bacterium
AGCGGAACACCAATCTGTGAGTTATAACTCTTCGGACTACGCACAATATTTTTATCCTCACGCAATAATTGATACAGCCATTCCTTAACAACAGTTTTTCCATTGCTTCCGGTGATACCGATTACCGGAATACGGAACCTGTTTCTGTGAGAGGCAGCCAGTTGTTGCATTGCCAGAAGAGGATCAGTAACAACAATTGCATTGGCTGTATATGTTTCCTTCCATGCAGTTTTATCGCTGATGATAAAATTAAACACTCCTGCATTTATTAAATCACTTATAAATTCATGTCCGTTATGATTATCACCATTAATAGCAAAAAATAAGGAGGACTCTGCATTCACCACTTTACGGCTGTCGGTGAGAAGCTGTGTAATAATTTTATGAGAAGAATTATTCAAATGAAGTTCGCCACCTGTTACGGATTGAACCTGTTCTATATTTATTGATGGAATCGACAATTGATAAATGATTAATAGGTTTTGTACTAAATACTCGATACTAGCTACTCGATACTTTTGTTTGGTATATATAATATTGCCAGATGGCAGAAGCAAACAACACGAATGCCATTGCCTGGTGTGTTACTCCCATCCAGACAGGAACGTGTGCAAGCAATGTATAAATCCCGAGAATGACCTGTACAAATAAAACCGATAACAACAGGTTAACTATTCTTTTCCGTTCATCAGAAATACTATTGCGTTGTTTCCACCACCAGAAAAGAATTACAACAGTTACAACATATGCCATACAACGATGAACAAACTGTACAGTAGCAAGATTATCAAACAAACTTGTCCATCCATTTTTTTCAAATGCAAATGGAATTGATGATGGCACCCATTCCCCTTCCATATCAGGCCATGTGTTATATACATAACCTGCATGCGTTCCGGCAACAAAAGCTCCGAGAATAATCTGGATGAAAACGAGCAGAAGTATAACAAGCGGAAAATTATTTTTCTCCTTATTAATTGAACGTTTATACTTTCCTGATTCCTGCAACATCACATAAAATATATAACCGAAAGTAATAAATGCAGTTCCAAGATGTAATGCAAGACGGTAATGACTTACTCGTACATTCTGCGTTAATCCACTGCTCACCATGTACCAGCCAATAACACCCTGCAAAGCACCAAGTAAAAACATTATATAAAGTCGTGGCATTAACTCCTTGCTGATTCTCTTCTTCATCCAGAAATAAATAAACGGAATCAGAAATACAATACCAATCATGCGACCGATAAGACGATGAATATATTCCCAAAAATAAATTGCTTTAAAATCACTCAGCTGAAAATCAGAATTCAATAATTGGTACTGTGGAATCTTTTTATAATTGTTAAATTCCTCCTGCCATGCTTCTTCACTAAGCGGAGGCAAAGTTCCGGTTATTACTTTCCATTCCGTGATAGACAATCCTGAACCAGTGAGACGTGTGATGCCTCCGATAACAACCATGAGGAAAATGAGTATGCAACCTGAGGCAAGCCAGGTGATGATTGCTTTGTCTTTGTTCAAAGTTCCTTTTTAACGGTAGCAAAAATAGGTCAGAACAGTTTTGGCATTGGATTAAAATACGAATTTATTTTTCCTTACCATTTATTCAATAGTAATTGTATATTTTTGAAAGACCGCTTATTCTTATTTTTTCATATGAATAGAAATTTTTGTCCAACCAATACACCTAAAGCCCATCTTTCCGGACAAAGGTTTTTACTGTTATTAACTTAATTTATCATTATATCCATTCTATAACAATTTAAAAAACCAAACCTATGGAAAAGATTCATCTTAAAATGTGGTTCATCCTACTGACTTTAATAGTCACCCACGGAACCAATGCCCAGACATGCTCAGGAACCATTAGTACAATCGGGACTTTTGGAAACTCAACAACTCTGACAGGAGTAAGCACTCTAACGACTAATTACAGCTCCAGCCCTACAGCAACAATTGCGATTAACGGAAGTATCATAATAAATACAAATTTAACTATTACAAATGCTAATATTATTCTTGGCCCTGGTGCCGAACTTATAGTTGGGAATAATTATACTTTGACGATTACAGGTTCATGGCTTCATGCATGCAGCAGTACTATGTGGAACAGGATACATGTACCAAGCAGTTCAGCAACTTTAAAAATAGAGCACGGTTCGCTTATTGAAGATGCGGAAACAGCTGTGCACTCCGAGTACGGAGGAAAATATACCATTGAAGATTCACGTCTGAACAGGAACTTCAGACATATCAAATTAAATGATTACAGTGGAAATTATTCCGGTGTTATAAAAGGATCGCATTTAAGTTGTGTTAATGTTTCAACCGGAAGCAATGTTTCTAATTTACTTTCTCCCCATAACGGCGAAAGAACATTTATTGGTATTGAAGCAAGTAAAGTTGCTAATTTCCATGTTGGTGATGCAAGTGCATCAACAAATTATTTTACAAACCTTGATTGCGGAATTTTTATAATGGACGGAAGCGCTGAGATTTACAATAACACTTTTAGGGCACCACTTGCTGCATCTCCAATAACAATTTATATGGGAGAACCAATGGTTGGAATAGGTATATATAAAGCAAACAATCGCGAACAGGATGGTTTGCCAAATGATCTTACAATTGGCGGGACAGGGAATGCGGAGAATGACTTTTACGAAATCCCAAGGGGAATTGTAGTGAGGGGATGGGGTGATCCTGGCTCAAGCACTTTCCGGGCCGGATGGACGAATTGCTATATATATAACAATAATTTCGATAGAGCAATATACCCAATGGAAATTGTTCCAAACAGTTTGTTGGCAGGACATCCTGAATATCCATGCACTATCGACATTCAAGGTAATGAATTAAAAGAGTTTGATGGAGGAATCAAATGCACGAATGCGAGCGGCTGTCCTTCGTTTGTTATAAGCAACAATTCTCTTACTGCTTCTTCCAGTATTTCTTATTCAACAGGAATGATCCTTTACGGAATATGGGTGATGGGTGTACCAAGTGCATCTGGTCGGTATATAAAAAACATGGAAATAAATAACAATTGGATTTATCAATGTAAATTCGGTATCAGGTTACAAACAATCAGTCCTCTTAAAGCTTATCCTAATGAAGTAAGAGGCAATCATATATTTCATGATCGTACTACTTATCCTTCCAATATAATTTCTCCCGGTATATGGATTAACAACAGCAAAAGGTTTGCAATTGAGGGTAATTATTTTGAAAGAACTTATCCTGATCAGTCCACAGAATATGCTTATGCTTTATGGGGATACGATGGACAGTTTATTCAGCAAAGTACTTTTCGCGCTAATAACTTTACCGGTTATGGAAATGGAGCAAGAGTTCGTGATGCATCATACAGGCTTGCATTAAACTGTAATGATTTTACAGATTGCTATTATGGTTATAAGTTGGGAAGTGGAAGTCAAAATGCAAGCCTGAGCAATCAGGGAACATCCTCAATAGGAAATGATGATGCATGGTATGATCCTTCTACTGTTGCACAAACACGTGTAACAGGTGTTGCAAATGGTTTTGCCTGGTATTATCGCAATTCGGCGTCCTTGATGAACCCAAATTATCCTCAAACTACAGTTACTACTATAAATTTACTCTCTATGGCAAATGGAACTTCTAATTGTGGCTCTTCAGTGGAGGCAGAAGAAGTTACCTGTCAGGAAATCGAGGATATAATGAAAGAGACAATGTCCTATGAAGATCACCAGGAAGAGAATATCTGGTGGGCACGTCAATTTGCTTATTATGCTATGAAAGATGATCCATCTCTGCTGGAATGCAGTGAAGATTTTGAAACTTTTTATGATGTGCTTAATGCTTCAAACATCGGCCGCTTTGCAGCTATTGCAGATAAAATGTCAGAGGATTTAATAGCTGATGCAATAGAGCTGAATGAGGGAGTTGTTCCTGCAAACGACATCGAAAATTATCAATACCAGGTAAATAAAATTTTCTTTGAATCATGGGGAGCAGGCATATCTGAATTCAGCGTAGATCAATTAGCTCAGTTGATGGAAATTGCCTGCATGAGTATACTTGAAGGCGGACCTGCAGTAGCCGATGCCCGTTTATTACTTGGGTTAGGAGATATGGATGATTTGGAATGTAGTGCAAGGATGGGCAAAGAAGATGAAAAGGTTAGCCAAAACAATATGGTTATAAAGCCTAATCCTGCCATAGGTAAAATAGTGATTGAGTGCAAAGAAATGGTTTCAGCAATTTCAATTTCTGATATGGAAGGCAGAATACTCAGCAACATTAATGTTACTCAAATCAATAATAGCAACAATACTTATTCTATTGATATCAGTTCTTTGGAATCCGGTGTATATTTGATACAGGCTTATGGAGTACAGCAGGTTTACAGCAGTAAGCTGGTAAAAGAATGAGATTAAAAACAATATATATAGCATGTTTACTGGCATTTTTGTTTGCCGGTGAACATGCTTTTTCTCAATATACAAATAAAGTATGGTGCTTTGGTGATAGTGCTGGAGTGGACTTCAGTTCAGGTATTCCAACACCCATAACAACCCCTTACAGAAGCCAAGGAGGAAGTTCCTCGGTCTGTGACTCCAATGGTCAATTATTATTTTATGTCAGAAGCATTACAGAATCCGGACTGGGTGCATACAGTGCATTGATTATAAACAGGAATTTTCAGACAATGGATGAAGGTGATTCAATCCTGGGTACTGGATTTTATCATGAGCATATAATAATTCCGTCACCTGGAATGGATAGCATGTTTTATATAGCGGGAACAGCAATAGCATTTAATTTTGGAATAAGATATTCTATAGTTGATTTAAAGTTTAACAGCGGGTTTGGAAAAGTAATACAGAAAAATTCTTTGCTTTCTAATGGAAATTTTTCAGATGCAATAGCGGTTACGAAACATGGCAACGGACGTGACTGGTGGATTGTTATGCATAAATGGGAGCCAACAGTTGGCAGCAATCAGTTTTATATATTCCTGCTAACACCTTCCGGATTCAGTGCTCCAACTATTTATTCTATCGGAGTTGCACATAAAAGCAATATAGGTAACTTAGAATTTACGAGAAACGGAGACAAGTTTATTGCAACTAATAATTTAGGATTGATAGAATTATTTGATTTCGATCGATGCAGTGGTGTGCTTAACAATAACATTCTTATATCATTACAAAGCGGCAGTGCACAGAAGAGATATTTTGGCTCCTGTTTTTCACCAAATGGAACTGTTTTATATGTTGGAGTAGCTGATAATATTTTTAATGGCGATAGTCTCCGGCTATACCAGTTTAATTTGCTTGCTTCGAACATTGCAGCCAGCAAATTAACTATATATAATATGGTTGTGCCTTGCAGCGGAGGAATGCTTGCTCTTGGTCCTGATGATAAAATTTACATGTCAGGTACTTATGCAATCGGTTATCCTTATCCGGATTCAGTACATAATATATATAATGAAAACCTGAGTGTAATCAACAATCCTGATAGTATTGGTTTAGCATGCAATTTTCAACCTTTTAGTTTTTATCTCGGAGGTAATC
>JBDTVD010000250.1:0-5538 GCA_040007375.1 Bacteroidota bacterium
GGATAATAAAAGGTCCAGGGTCCATCTCTCTTTCCATCTTTATAAAGCCCTTCTGATTTCATTTTACCATCAGGATAAAAATATTTCCAGTTTCCCTGCTGTAATCCGCTACCATCAACAGTGCCTCCTTCTGCTATCACTACATCTTTATCGTACAGCTTTGATGATGTTACTTTTCCTTCTCTGTCGTAATCACGGTAAACACCGGATTTAACACCATTAATCAATGTTACTGATGATTTTGGTCGTCCATTATTATAATAATCACGTTTAATATCCAGCTTGAGATTTATTGCATCATCAGTAAGCAGTATATCATTCTTATACAATTCAATTTTTAATATTAATCCATCAGGTGTGTATTCACGGAACATCCCATTCTTCTTATCGTCCTTAAATACACCATCACTTTTAATCATATCATCAGCATAAAAACTTTTCCAGGTTCCCTGTTTGAATCCAAATTTATCAATCCTGTTTATCTTTTCTTCTTTCTGATAAAAACCATTTTTAAAAGTAATGATGGTAATTATTCTTCCATCATCAGCATACTCTTTTGTTAAACCATTTTCAACACCTTCTTTGTAAGTAATCGTTTTATTTAAAATACCCTGCTCATCATAATACTTTGCAACACTATCTATAACACCATTATTCAACCATGTTTCTGCAGATATATTTCCATTATTATAATATTCACGCTGTATCCCTTTACGCACACCATTCACATAATTATGCTCCGATACAAGAATCCCTTTATCATTATAAAACTTCCATCCATCATTCAGCACAGTATTTTTTCTGTTACCTTCTGATTTTATAATTCCTGTTTCATAATATGCTTTCCAGTAACCATCAGGTTTTCCATCAACGAAAGTACCTTCACTGCTAACTTTACCGTTTGGATAGTAAAACTTCTGATAACCTGATTGTGCATTACAACAGGCAGCCGTTAAAACAAAAACGAAAAACAACAAATATTTTTTCATATTCTTATATATCTATTTTTCATTTTCTTATAATCCCAGCTGTGCACTTATTTCAAGCATTCTTTTTAAAGGACGAAGAGCTGGTACCATTAAATTTTCCGGAATAATTACTTCGGGCTGCTCATGCTTCATACAC
The DNA here is from genome assembly GCA_040007375.1 of Bacteroidota bacterium. Lineage (GTDB taxonomy): Bacteria > Bacteroidota > Bacteroidia > AKYH767-A > OLB10 > JANOXC01. Next base: position 1,126 of record JBDTVD010000250.1, read on the forward strand.
AAATATAATTTTTCGAGCGTATTTAATTTCATATGCGGACAATCATTGCATGCACAGTTATTTTCCGGTGGTGCAGGAATAAACACCTTATCTGTTTCTGATTTCTGCATCTGATGTAATATTCCGGCTTCTGTAGCTACTATAAATGATGTAGCACTATTGGTTTGCGTAAATTTAAGTAATGCTGTTGTAGAGCCAATAAAGTCGGCCATTTTCAAAACCGGTTCCTCACATTCAGGATGAGCAATAACAAGCGCTTCAGGATTCTGCATTTTCAACTTCGTAATTTTCTGCATAGAGAATATCTCATGTACCATACAGGTGCCATTCCAAAGCAACAAATCACGTCCGGTTTTTTTAGCAACATAAGCACCCAGGTTTTTATCAGGTGCAAAAATTATCTTTTGTGTAACAGGGAGACTCTCAACAATTTTTACTGCATTGGATGAAGTACATATAATATCACTCAGCGCTTTAATTTCAGCAGTGCAGTTGATGTATGAAATCACCAAATGATCAGGATGCTCATCACGGAATTTTTTAAAAGCTACCGGAGGACAGGAATCTGCCAGTGAACATCCAGCTCTCAGATCAGGCATTACCACTTTTTTATTCGGATTGAGAAGCTTTGCTGTTTCCGCCATAAAATGAACGCCGGCAAAAACGATCATCTCTGCATTGGTCTTCTCCGCCTGTTGTGCCAATCCTAAACTATCTCCAATAAAATCCGCAACATCCTGAATATCGCTTTCCTGGTAATAGTGGGCAAGAATAACAGCATTTTTTTCTTTTTTAAATTTTTCAATCTCACCGAACAAGTCCAAAGATGGATCAATTTTCTCATCAATGAATCCTTTTCGTTCCAACTCAGTAATTGACATCATACTATATTATAATCTTATCTTTTAAAATATTTTATTGTTATTAATGGCCTGTTAGTTCCGTTTGCAACTTTATTGTGTTTTGCTTGCCGGGTGTCGTTATTAATAGTTTAACACATTTTATACATGAGGGAAAGAGACCTAACTGTTTGTATATAAACAAACCAACACTGTTATCAACAGGTGTTCATATCTCCATTGGTTCACAACTATCCGGTCATTTTGAAGCACTTTATGTTCATAATTGTGTTTATAGTTAGTAGCAAGTTACCGGTTTATTTATTTGGATAAGAACCGTTTGTTTTTAAGCTGCCATCATTTTGTAATTCCAAATAAACTTATGCTTTTGTTATCACCTGTTTATGAATAGAAAGAACACCTTTTTTGTTAATAAGTACAAAGGTAAGTGCTTTAGTATCATGATGGTATTTTGAGCATGTTGAAAACGTTATAAACAATTGTTTTTACAGTGAGGTGATAGTGAATAACTATTGGTTGATTACTGATTACGGGATGTAGGTTGCCATATACCTGATCTGATACCACTTATAAAGCGCCATAGTCCGGCTAACTGTGCTGCATTGGATGTAGTGAAGTAGGAAAGGAATTTGATAAGCGGAGAATGTAAACGAAAAACTTTCCGGAGTAGTAATTCAATAAGCGGACTGATAAATACCAGCGAAGACCCAATCATAATGAAAAAGAAAAATGGGATATAACTCAGAATTATAGATCCTGCATAAAAGAAAACTATAAATAGCGGGCCCAGCCAACGCAGTACCTTATGTGAGAAAAAACAAAAGGAAACAGCGCCTGGCTTCAAAAGAATTTTTGCAAAATGAAAAAGGTTCTGAAAACTTCCGGAGGCTATCCTTACTTTTCTTTTAAATTCAATTGCTGGATTATTACCTGCGTCTTCAAAAGCAAAAGCGTTTAATTCGCTGATGCATTTTCCTCCATTCAGTAACACCTGCATATTAATATAGAAGTCGTCTACAAGGAAATGTGCAGGTACGGGGCGGAAACCTGATTTGCGGATTGCATAACATCCTCCAAAAGGACCCATCATTGTTCCCCAGGTTTTTCCTTCGCAATACTTTATATATACTTCAGCACGGATGTAAGTTTTTTCCTGTAATGAAATACCTTCTTTTTTTATACCGGTATTAATCATCCTGCTGTCAACAAGTGTAATACTTTCATTTTTAAAATTCCTTATAAGCTGAAACAATGTATCGTTATCAAACATCACATTTGCATCAGTTAATATTAAGAGACTGTTTACTGATTGTTTTACCAGTTCATTAATAATACCTGTTTTACCGGTGCGCTGATTAAAACGAACCAGGCGGATACGATGGTCCGCAGATGCAAAACGATTTATGATGGTGTCCGTGCTATCAGTTGAATTATCGGAACCGATCAGTATTTCAATTTTATCAGCAGGGTAGTTACTTTTTAAAATGCTTTGAATCTTTTCTGCAATAACTTTTTCTTCATTGTATGCAGCCATTACTACTGTTACTCCAGGTAGATTTTCGGTGCTTTCGTAGCAAATACTATTTGGTTTTTTAGCAGCGGATAAAATTCTTATTAAAACCGGATATATAATATAAGTATAACCAACGGCAACAATGCAAACAACAGTTACTATTAATATACCCATCATGAATACTGGCAAAAGTAATGTAATTCATATTTGAAAACAGAGTACTCCGTAGGAGGATTTTATTACTTTTGAAGAGCTTAATAATTTAAAAAATGAACAGGATAATAATTGGTTCCGATCATGCAGGGTTTGAAATGAAGGAACATCTCCGTATTTTTTTATCTGAAGCAGGATATGCTGTTACTGATAAAGGCACCTATTCACCAGACTCTGTTGACTATCCTGATTTTGCACATGCTGTTGCGCGGGAAGTGGAAAATGACAGAGATTCCATTGGTATACTGCTATGTGGAAGTGCAAATGGTGTTGCCATTACAGCGAATAAACATACTGGTATCAGAGCTGCTATCTGCTGGAATGCAGAAGTTGCTAAACTTGCGCGGCAGCATAATAATGCAAATATTATATGTATCCCTGCTCGCTTTGTGAATAATGCAGTAGGTGAGGCTATGACAATGGTATTTCTTACAACAGAATTTGAAGGCGGGCGTCACCAACGCAGATTAGAAAAAATTGACTGCTGATATTTTTATCAATTCAGTATTTTCTTTAAAACATCTTCCATTGGAATTTTCCGGTTCATATATAAAGGCCATTGTGCGGAAACTTTATCAATAAGATTCCTGAAGTCTGGACTTAATCCGCCCAGGTCGTTTCGGTATATATATAATTCATGTTTTACTCCAATGCCAGCCAGTGCATCTTTAACAATTGTACCTGTTGAATAAAACAAGATAGTGTGCCATACATTATGATCCACCCTTAATGACGTTGCTTTGCAAAGATCCTGTTGCATTTTAAACAAACTGTCAATCATACTGTGTGAAACCTCATGAAAAATAACTTCTGTTCCCTGCTCAGCATCATGTCTTTTATCAGTGGAGGAAATAACGGAACAAACAAAAGGATCATTCGTTGTATAAGCTCCGAAGAAAGTGGCATAATCAACAATTTCAATACGGAACTTTTTACCTGTGAATTTATATTGATAAACATCTTCACATCTACCAATCACTTCTTTCTCAATTTTTTTAACCTGCTCAACATGACTATTAATAAACAGAAGATTTTTCGCATTCGTATTTTTCCACTCCTGATCTTTATAATAAGCATCAGCAGATTTAAGAGCTTTCAACCACAAAGGGGATATACTATTTCCAGGGATTTCATACACTGCTTCCACTGTTAGTAAAGTATATTTTAGTGAATTAAGTTCCGGATCGAAAAGCATGTTTTTCTTTACAACACTATCCCCATAATATTTAACAGCACTCATTATTCCTGATTTTGATGAACTGTTAACTTCTCCCTGGTGTATAAAGAAGGATTCAAAAGATCTGTTTGAAGAATCAGTTTTATTATAACGAATCCCTTCTTTAATTAAATAGTGATGCAGGTTGAGAAGGTAGCTGCTGCGGAATTCAAAATAATTGGTTTCAGCATCAGGAGCAGAAGCAAAACTGCCTGTGGTTATTAGTGAAAAACAAAATAGTAGTAAATAACAGATGGTTTTTTTCATGATTTTAAAGAATAAGTATTAGAGAAATTTATGTGATTTAATCAGAGATTTTCTTTTATGTTGTCAGGCCTTATTGGTTCTTTAAAAAACAGAATCACATTGGCAATAAATGGAAGTACACATCCGATGGCAAACCATTTCCAAAATGAATGACCCATAGAACGCGCAAATAAACCACTCATTAAAGGAGGAGCCAGAAAGGCCATAAGTACAAAAGGTAACAGTATAACTTCCATATTAATTCTGATTTAACTGGTAAAAATTTTTTCAACGGCGCAAAGAAACCACGCTAACCAGCTATTGACAATTAAAATGCATCGAAGTGAAGATTTTACCCTTTGAAG
>JBDTVD010000251.1:0-5538 GCA_040007375.1 Bacteroidota bacterium
GGAGAAAAAGTTATAAATTAAAAATGATCTTTATAATAAAATTGTTTTCTCATTTAACTCTGCTCCTCTGCGAACTCAGCGTGAAACAAAATCTTACAGTTGAGCAAAATGTTTCTGTTATTGATGAGTTTTATTTCACGCAGAGCTAACAGAGTAGCAGAGAACGCAGAGGAAAATAATTTATAATTTGTAATTTATAATTTATAATTTAGAATTTAGAATTTATAATTTATAATTCCCTTCAGTCTTTCACGCATCGGATACTGAATCCATATGTTTTGGAAGTTGCATCACGATAAACACCTGATTTTTTATAATCAAGATGACGGTAAAATGCAGTTGTTGATGTTTGTTCTGATGATGACCACCAGAATCCTGTTGCAAATAATCCAGGATATCCCCAGCCACCATTAAACATTCTGCATCCAATAGCTTTTGCAGAGAAACCACTTTCATTTGTTCCCCAAACTTCACCGTAAGGTGTCCATGATGCAGGTGCAGGAACTTTTAATTTATCACCTTCATTACTTCCTCTCCATCCTGTATTATCAGATTCAGTAATAGTCAATCCAAGATGTTGTTCCAGTTCTTTCCATTCAGCATCATCAGGAACATGCCAACCTTCCGGTGCAACTCCTCCATTGTTTTGCATCACATTCCATTTATATAATATTCCAATTTTAACCTGGTTGTTATCCATTACTTCACAGTATGCACCTGCTGAATCTGTTGACCACAATAATGAATCTGTTTGTTCTTTATGGATGATAGTTCCGTTGGCAAAATGTATTACTCTCAAATCTTCTGTCATCCACCATTGATTCCCGATTTTTATTGTTGCGTATGTATTTCCATCTATATCAGTTACTGTTCCCGTTTCCGCAGGAATAGTTTCTTTTTCGTCTTTCTTGCAGGAAACAACAAGTAATGACATTCCTGCAAGAATGTAAATTAACCGGATAGATAAATATTTCACGGACGTTTTCATTTTAATTGTAATATATAATAATCAGCAATATTAATTTTTGAGGAAAGTTGATGACTGAAAATTATCACCATCAAACCAGTGAATAATATACAGTCCATTTTCAAATCCGGAAATATCAATTCCCTGAAATGATTTCTCATCAATGGAATTAATATCTGCAGCCAGAATTTTTCTACCGTAGCTATTGTAAATAATATAACTTGCTTTTCCTGATGTCGATTTTATTTCGAGATTTAAGTTATCGTAAACAGGATTGGGATACAGTGCAAATAAATCTGAACTCCTGCCAGCAGACGGTTCCGGACATACTATGGAGAGATCACGGTCATTGCAATAACCAGGATAGCAACATAGTGATTGTATGTTGTAATTTGCATCAGGATTGTAATTACATGCAGTTGAATCAAGACAACCAAAAACAATAATGCTGTTGCATAAATTCAAATCATCACAATCACGGTCTTCTATATATTCCAGGTAATGCGCATCAGGACAACCACAAACCTGTTCATAGGGAAAAGTAAGATAACGGTTAAGCACTTCACCTGATAAAAGTATGCTGTCATTCGCAACATATTTAATAAGCTGACCTGTTGAATCAATCACTTCTAAATTTAATTCAAATGATAATGCGCCTTTTGTTGTAAGCTGTGCAATTAATACATGGTTACTGTCAGCATTCACACCCTGCACACCGGAATTCTGTAATCCTGCATCATAACTAAGAAATTCTTTTCCGGGAACCAATGAACCAAAGATGGTAGAATCTGTTTGTGTAATAATATCAAAGATTCCGTAATCACCCCATGCTGAAGGAACATTGATCATCGTATCCATTCCATCATTTGTTGTAAGTGGAATTCCTGCAAGAGCATCATTGTTGGAAAGAAGACCATATATAATTCCGGCACTTCCACCATCATTATTACTTCCACCGATTATCGAACCATCATCATCATAACTTTTAGGAACACCAAAATATGTGCGTGATGAAGTTCTTGTTGTTTGTCCTAGTGTAATCCAGGTATCAAGTGCAACCGTATTCTCCAGCAGGCGGTTCTTTGAAAAATCTTTTCCATAACTCTGTCCATCGGATTTATTATTAAAAAAAGTATCCGTACTGCTTATGCGTAAAGCATGATTGGCATCACCGTAAAGTTTCTGCAGCTTTGATCCCCTGGCCAGATCAATATATATACGATATGTTGTAGTTCCGGGAGCAAGATAACCGCCGGTTGTATCAGTAGCATCATTTGCATCAGAAATATAATAGGTTTCTACAAATACTTTTTCGAGCTGAGCATACATAGCAACAGGACTGAATAAAAGCAGGATACAGATTCTGATTATATTTCTCATATGTTTTGTTTTGATAATGCGGAGATGTAAATAATTCTTCAGTAATTAAAGTTTGTAGGCGAGACTCAATATATAATTAGTACCGAAGGTGTAATTGTCATAGTCATTATTCTCTTTGAATTCACCATCCACTTTGTATGTGCGTCGTATAGATGTATTCAGAATATCTTTTACCGTTAAGCTGACACTGAAATGTTTCCCCAATGTTTTGCTGAGTTTCACATCAATCATATGACGGGGTAATTCATAAATATTGGGCACTTCTTTGGATTCTGAAACCAAAACAAGTCTTGGTCCTTGAACATTGTAACTTACTGTACCGGTAAAACCACTGCTGTCGGAAGTGTAGGTGAACATAGCATTTACAACATAAGGTGCCTGTCCGAACATTTCACGTTTTACAGTATCAAGTGGAATATATATAGCAGTAGTTCCGTTTACTTCTCTGCGTGATGTTGCATATTCTGTTTGTGATTTGCATATGGTGAGATTGGCCCTGAAGTCAAAGTTTTTTGTAATTACCTTTTTGCCTTCCAGTTCTACACCAACAACATATGACTTATCTACATTCTGCCATGTAATTTCTCCGCCTGCTACAACCAGTTCAATATGGTTTTTAAAATCTTTATAATATCCACTAACGGAGATATTATCTCCTGATTTAAAGTAGGATTCAAGACGAATATCATAGTTATCAATACTTACCATCTTCAACTTTGAATTGCCGCGAACTGATGCCCTGTACTCATAATCAAAAACTTTAATTTCCGACAACTCGCGGACACTTGGACGTGCTACTGTTTTGCTGTAATTCAACCGGAGATTTATAGGATTTGATTCATCATTTTTAATCTTATATATAAAATTTATGGATGGTAAAATACTAAGCTCGCTGATACTTCCGGGATTGGCTGCCGGCTCACCATCCTTGTAACCTCTTCTGATATCATCAACCGGCAGATTTAAAGAATCAAATTTTACCAGGTCTGTATATATATCAGCTTGCTCAATTCTTACACCGCCGGAAGTTCTGAGGAATGAATTAATGGAATAATCTATCATTCCGAAACCTGAAATTATTTCTGTGTTTCCGAATGTATGATTGTCTGGTCCGGTAGTATTTGTATAGTACTGGTAAATTGTGCTGTAAGGAATACCGTTTTGAATACCATTTGTTATCTCAAAATTTTCCGGTGAAAAGAATGCATTGAGATCATCATTTTGTATTACCGGAGCAAAAGGGCTGAAGTTCACATCATATTCGTATTGATCATATTTCTTTTTTCCATTCATATAGGCACCACCTATTTTTATTTTTCTGGGGATACCGGGTTTATTATCAATTGGCATTTCAGCGCTTAACTGAGAATCGAAAATATTATCTGTTAAATACCTGTAAAATCTTTTTACACCATTACCAATTGTTCCGCCAATCTGATAAGAATTATTCAGAGGATCATACCAGTATTGCAGATCACGGAAATCAGGAGCTGTACTTTTTCCTCTTGTGTACGAGGCATGTGATTCAATTTTAATTTTTGATTTTGGAAGATAGTGATCAGATTTAAACTGGTAGATCAATTGTCTTCTTTGCTCATAAAACTGACTTTTAGTGATTTTATTCGTGTTGGGTTCAGTTACATTTATCATACTTCTTACGTTATTTACACCCGTGTTATTCGGCATAAACATAAAACCCAGCGAATGATTTGGCGATAGTTTGTAAGAAAGATTTATTAAAGCACTCCAGCCATTAGTTTCTCTGCTTACTTGTTGTATTGCGGAGTCAGAAGTAGTCAATCCTTCTATTTTATCAGAGCGAAGACGGAATGCGAGGGACGATGGATCATATTGCAAAGCGGTACCATATTTATATCCTGCAATAAATCCTAAATCTCTTCCGAATAATTTAAATTGATTTCCAATACTAAAACTCTGACTGAAATTTACAGGTCCCTGTCGTGTTGCAGTATTCCAGTTATCTTTTAATGCTTTTCCTGTTGATGGTACACCAGCATTCAGAATACGAAATGCTTCTGATTTGTAAGAGCCACTTTCGTAAGCAGATTTTGCAGCCTGGTATGCAGCAGCATCATTAATCATTGCAGGTGCAAGTAAACCTAATTGCACCAATCCTAATTTAAAATAAGTTTCACCTGTTGTAGTTCCTTCTCCCCAGTTTTCACCGGAAACGCCCATTGAATTGTAATAATTACCTAATCCCAATGCAACAAGTTCCTGGTAAACAGTTGGTGATGGAATGGCCTGTATATATTTTGAATGATCGAAATCACGATAGTCATTATCATAACCTAACCAGTCTGTTTTACTTCTGTTTGAAGAGATTACATCTTTAAAAGTAGATTGAGCATTATACCCAAAAGATGTTTCTACATTGATAGCAAGCTGATCAGGATAATCTTTTGTTTCTACTGATAAAAATGCTCCTGCCCAGTCACCAGGTAATTCGGGACTTGCAGTTTTTGTAATCATTACATTATCAATAAGACTTGCAGGAAAAATATCCAGCTTAATATTATTTGTAAATGGATCCAAAGTAGGAATTATAGAACCATTGATAGTAGTCTTTATATATCGGTCGCCAATACCTCGAACAGTTATAAATCCTGAATTGGTTGATACACCTGAAACACGTGCAACAGCTGCAGTAACATTAGCATCACCTGTTTTTTTCATTGTTTCAGATGAAATAAAATCAAGAGTAACAGCAGAATTTCTTTTTATAGCTGCCACATAATACTCTTTCGACTTAACCGCCTTTGCTGTAACTTCAACTTCACCAATTGCTTTTGATGCAGGCTTCATGGTGAAGTTTTTTACAAGGACTTCATTATTTTTTATGGAAAATGTTTCTTCCATATCAGCATAACTGATGTAAGAAATAACTATAGTTTGTGGAGTTGCATCTGTAAATTTAAGAGAGTAATTACCATCAAAATCAGTTACGGCTCCAATTGAACGGTTTGCTTTAAAAACAACAGTAACACCAATAAGTGTTTCTCCGGTTTCATCAGTTATTTTTCCTCTCAGCGTTCCTTGTCCGAAGCTGTTTATGAATAGTAGACATAAAATAACGAATGCTGATAATGATTTCATCTGGTGGCGATGTTATTAATATATATAAAACAGCTTCCCGTTTGATGAGAAGCTGTTTTTACTGTGATGAGTTA
>JBDTVD010000252.1:0-5532 GCA_040007375.1 Bacteroidota bacterium
ACCATCTATATAAAAGAATTAAAAGCCCTGCCATATTGGTGGGGCTTTTTTTGTTTTTTAGTATCAAGTATCAAGTATCAAGTATCAAGTATCAAGTATCAAGATCAAAGTATGCGGTAGATTAAGTCTTTTTCAGACCAGCGTTTGTTCAAACTGAATTCCCTGAAATTATTTTAACAACTAAAACAGAAAATAAGACTTACGCTAATGTAGAGTTACATATTCAGAATTGTAAATTCTCCTGCTGTGATTTTTTCAAAATCATACTCCATCAAACAAATCTGAACTATGAATTTAATGATTAAATGAATACTATGATAAAGGAAAAAATCATAGTCCATCAAACAATCACATAAATCATAGTTCAGACAACATTTTTAAAATTTTTCTCCACCTCTGCAACTTTTCTCTTTCATCCTCCTCCTATAGCAATAACAACACATAATTATCACCGGTAGAATTTCTATTGGTAAATTATGCATTTGTTGTTGTACTATTCTAACATCTCCTGATATATATTAAATTAATCATACACTTCTAAAACCAACTCCATGAAAAAAATTTACGTTCCGTTATTAACTCTTGTGTTATTTATATCTGTTGCATCGGCACAGGTGGTAACATCATTTACTGTTGATCCTTTGTATCCAACCACCACCGATACAATTACTGTGTATGTGCAATGTGATTTTACCAACGCCCCCTGCGAAGGTTTTGCACAGGTGGATAATATTTCCGGTACGCAGATTAATGCTACTGCCTTCCATTGTGTAGGATCCTTATCAACACTTTGTACCGATTTTGATACACTGGTTATTGCTCCGCTTGCTGCAGGTCAGTACACGTTATCAGTATTGTTGTTGCAAGGTGATATGATGGCCGGTTGTATCGTTGGTGCAACTCCTCCGGGTTTTGGTGCAGTGCTTATTGATGTAACACAGGCAACTTCTATCGCAGAAATTACACATAACAACGAGCTTGCTATTAGCCCGAATCCTTCCGATGGAAATTTCAGCATTAAAAGAAAGTCTATCGGAGAATCAACAATTAAAATATTTTCTACTGATGGAAGATTAATGCAATCATTACTATTATCAGGTACGGAAACCAACGTAGCATGCAGTCTTAAGCCGGGTGTATATATTGTTGCTGAAGAATCTGCAGGGGAAACTATTTTTGGCAGGTTGATGATTGCACGGTAAAAAGAATTCTAAATTCTAAATTAGAAATTATAAATGATGCTTGAGTATGAAATGGGCGAAGTGAAGAGGAACACTTCTCCCGTTTTGTATTTTCATTAAGTATAACTAAACACGTTAGCTGAAGTCTTTTCCTACTTCAGCGTTTGAATAAAGTGAAGACTTCAGTCTTCCGGAAAAACAAAAGGAGGAAAAATCATTTCCCGATAATCTTCTTCCTGTGCAGCACTCCCCATTTTTTCAATTCATCAATTACAGTGAACAATGATTTGCCATGTTCCGTAATAGAATACTCAACAGTAGGAGGAAAGGTATCATAAACCGTTCTTTTTATAAGTTGATTTATCTCCAGATCTTTTAATTCTTTAGCAAGCACTTTATCAGAAATACCCGTTACTTCCTTCGATATTTCTTTGAACCGTTTGATGCCAAACTTTAAGGAAACAATAATAGGCAGTTTCCATCTTCCGCTTAACACATCCAATGCATCTTTCACTGCCATGGTTGCCTGTGTACATTCAGTATGCGTAATTTTTGATGTTTTAGTTGCAGTTGCCATATTATTTATTGCTTATGATACTTTCCCGAAGGTTAGTGCTTTCCTTTGGGTAAGTGCTTTCCAAAAGGAAAGCACTTACTTTTGGTTAGCAAATGTAAGTAAGTTTGCAACGTAAAACTAAACAAATAAAAAATAAATAAAATGACAACATTAAATGCTATACAAACGAAATGGGCAATTGACCCCATGCATTCAGAAGTTCAATTCAAAATAAAACATCTGATGATTTCAACAGTAACAGGTTCCTTTAAATCCTTCAGTGGTACTGTAATTTCCCCAACAGAAGATTTTGAAGATGCAGATATACAGTTTTCATTAGATGTAAACAGCATCACTACTAACCAGGAAATGAGAGATAATCATTTAAAGAATGACGATTTCTTCCAGGCTGATAAATATCCAACTATTGATTTTAAATCTACTTCTTTTAAAAAGGTAAACGATGTAAATTATGTTCTTGTCGGCAATCTTACAATGAAAGGGGTTACTAAAGAAATAGAAGTAAATGCTGAGTTTGGTGGAGAGTCTAAAGATCACCAGGGAAATTTAAAAGCAGGATTTGAAGTTACGGGCATTATTAACCGAAAAGATTTCGGACTTACCTATAATGCCTTAACGGAAACAGGTGGATTGGCTTTAGGTGAAAACATTAAGCTGATAGCAAACCTGCAGGTTGTGAAGGAGAGTTGATTTGTTTCTAATATATATACATCTCACAATTTTCTGAAAACAGAGAAGTGTGAGATGTACTTTTTTAAGTAGTTAGTGTTAATAAGACTTAAGCTTACGGAGTTTTCATAATCATAGTCCATCAAACAATCACATAAATCATAGTTCAGACTATCATTTTCAGAGACAAACTGAGGTGAAAAGGGCCAACTATCAAACCAGGTGTTTATACCTGTTTTGCAGAAAACATTTGGAACTTCAACATTTTTCAGTAGATTTATCCTATCTAATGACCACGAGATTTTATAGTAAAACTTTTCTCATTTAAATTTCCTTGAACAAACTCTTGTTCATTGAAGAAGTTTTTAATGTTTTTGGATTTTCCGTTTGTTACTACCGGAATAGTAGTGTGACGTAGAATTAACTATGATAAACCAACACACAAATACACTTATGAAAAAGTTTTTACCTGAATTTTGTTTCGGAAAGTTTGAACACAATAAGATCCGGAAGACTCTTAGCATTTTATTTTTTATGCTTGCTATTCAGTGCACTTTTGCACAATCACCCTATACACCAGGAAAAATTGCTGTATTGGTTGTAGGTGATGGAAGCGCAGCATTATCAGCCAATGCCACTCCTTTATTTATTAAGGAATTTAATTTAACAGGAGGATCGCAAACAGGAACCGTGCGAACCACATTACCTGTTACAGCAACAACTGGTACCGGTTCTGTTGCGCGAGCACTTACGCAAAGTGGAAGCAGTACTTCTGAAGGACTACTTAACCTATCCGGTAATGGTCAGTATTTACTGGTTACAGGTTATAATAGTACTACAGGTTCGGGTGGTGTTTCCACTTCATCATCAACAACTTTTCCAACCAACACAAGAGTTGTTGGCAGAGTAGATGCAACAGGTGCTGTAAATACTACTACTACTTTTAATACCGGTTATTCAGGGGTGGCAGTACGTGCTGCAGCTTCTGTTGATGGAAGTGCATATTGGTCATCAGGAGCAAATGCAATTGATTATGTTACCAATGGAAATATTGCTGCTCCTGTAACATTATCTTCCACCAATACACGTAGCATCGGTATCTTTAATAATCAATTGTACGCTTCATCACAGTCAGGCAGTTTACGCTTGGTAACAGTAGGCACAGGATTACCTACATCAAGCTCACAAACAGTTACTAATCTGAATGGTTTATTAACAACAACAGGAGATCCTTACGGATTTACTTTTATTGATATCAATGGTGGTGGTCCGGATGTAGTATATGTTGCTTCGTTGACCACAGCACCAATAGGTTTATTAAAATATACATCAACTGATAACGGAGCAACCTGGACAGCAAATGGCAGTCTCTCCGGAAATGTATTCAGTGTAACAGGAATATATAATACATGTACAGGTAATGTTGATTTATATATAACTTCAAATACATCAAACGCTAAACCGAATGCGCTTTATAAGTTTTCTGATCTTGCAGTAAATGCTGCATCACCTGCAGTTATAACAAATAACGGATCTGCATTAAATACTGTAGGAACATTACTGGCAACTGCTGCTGCAAATACTGCATTTGGTGGTGTGGCCTTCACTCCTGCATCCAGTTTATCTGCTCCTGCTTTATTTACTTTAACAGGAAGTAATGGCTGTACATTTCCCGGTGTAACAATCGGTTTAAGCGGTTCCACTTCAGGTATCAATTATCAGTTGTTTAGTTCCGGTGTGGGTGGTGCTGTATTAGCCGGTACCGGTTCTGCATTAAATTTTGGTAACGTAACAACTGCAGGAACTGATTCTATTGTTGCAACCAATCCGCTTACCGGTTGTAAAGCAACAATGACGGGTAACATTGTTATCACACTTTCGCCTATTGCAAATTCCATCGGTAATCAAACATTATGTGCCGGAAGTAATACAACAACTACTGCATTTACAACAAGCAATCTGCCTGGTACTTTTACCTGGACAAACAATAACACTGCAATTGGCCTGGCAGCAAGTGGTACAGGAAACATACCTTCATTTGCAACAACGGCAGTGGTGGGAACTGCAACCATTTCAGTAACTCCTGTTTTTACAGGATATGCATATATACCCAGCCGATTAGATAACAAACTTTATGTAATTGACCGGAGTACCAATTTAATTTCTACCAGCATTAATGTTGGAACAGATCCTTTTGGTGCATCAGTAAGTCCTGATGGAAGCAGAGTGTATGTTGCCAATAATGGTTCTGCAAACATTTCTGTAATCAATACCAGTACAAATGCTGTTGTAGCAACTGTTGCCACAGGAAGCGGTCCAGTATCAACAGCAGTAAGTCCTGATGGAAGCAGAGTGTATGTTGCCAACACAACAGGAACTTCTTTTTCTATAATTAATGCAGCAACCAATACATTTATCAGCAATGTTACTGTGGGTTCATCACCTTACCAGATACTGGTAAATAAAACCGGAACAAAAGTGTATGTTGCCAACAGTAATTCAAATTCTGTTTCTGTATATGATGTTGCGGGCAGTACTGTTGTTGCAACTATTACTGTAGGAACTTTACCACGGTGTCTTGCATTTAGTGCTGATGGCAGTTTACTTTATGTAACCAACAGAAATACAGGCAGCATTTCCATAATTAATACAACTACCAATGCAGTTACTTCAACAATTACTGTAGGTAGTCCGATTGGAATTGTACTTTCAGGTGATGGATCGAATATATATGCTGCAAATAGTGCAGCCAACACTGTTTCTGTAATCAGTACTGCAACCAATACCATTACCAATGTGATAAATGTAGGAACCAATCCGGCAGGAATAGCTATTGGTCCTGATGGAAATTATATATATGTAACTAATGTTAATTCAAATTCCGTTTCTGTAATTGATGTACTTACCAACACTGTTGTTTCCACCGTTGCATCAGTTGGATCATCGCCTGTTGCAATTGGTAATTCAGTTAGCGGAACAGGTTGTACAGGTACTCCGGTAACATTTACTTATACTACCACCACACCACCTACCTGGTATAAAGATGCAGACAATGATTTATATGGTGATGGCACAACACAGTTAGCATGTACACAGCCAGCCGAT
>JBDTVD010000253.1:0-5527 GCA_040007375.1 Bacteroidota bacterium
CGTTATTATCATTTGTATTGACTGCTGTATGTGAAACTCCTGTTACAGGATCACAGGCATCAACTGTACATGCATTGTTATCATTTGTGTTAACAGCAGTATGTGATACTCCTGTTAAAGGATCGCAGGCATCTGTTGTACAAACATTGTTATCGTTTGTGTCAACAGCAGTATGAGTAACTGCTCCTGTTGTAGTATTACATGCATCAGTAGTACAAGCGTTATTATCATTTGTATTGACTGCTGTATGTGAAACTCCTGTTACAGGATCACAAGCATCAACTGTACAGGCATTGTTATCGTTTGTGTTAATTGTTGAATGTGAAACTCCAGTTACAGGATCACATGCATCAGTTGTACAAACATTGTTATCATTTGTATTAACTGCTGTATGCGAAACTCCTGTTACAGGATCACAGGCATCTGTTGTACAAGCATTATTATCATCTACTCCCACTGCAACATGATACGGGCCGGTAACTGTATCACAACGGTCAGTTGTACAAACATTATTGTCATCTGTATTTACTTGCGTATGTGTTACTACTCCGGCACTACATGCATCTGTTGTGCATGCATTATTATCGTTAACAATTTTTATTGTTATAAATACAGTATCATTTGCACTTACACAAGGACCTGTTCCATCAGGATCATCCGTTGTAAAAATGAAACGTATTATGTTCCCGATATCACCAGAAACTGTATTGTAAGTTGCATTAATACCATTTGTTCCAAATGAGCCTGATCCGTTTGATATCCAAGTTCCTGTTGTTGCTGCTCCTCCGATTGTACCAGTTAAAGACACAGCTCCCGGACATGCGTTACGATCAGCACCAGCGTTCGCAGTTGGAGGATTTGTACAAACACCAGGACAACAATTACTGAAACATGTTGAAATCTGGGCAACAGATGAATTTGCAGGCAATCCGAAAATAGGTCCTGAAGCAGTTCCTCTTCTTCCATCCCATTCTACATAAAGACTTCCGCCATTTGGTTTAATTTGATGAAGATCATCTACCCATGCACAGAAATCACATCCATAAAAATATCCTTCATTTATAAGATCACCACTAAGTGTACGATAATGTGAATTACAAACCTTCATTGTTTCTGTACTGAAGTTCTGAATTTTATTTGCAACGATAAATTGCGAACCGAAAACTTCAGCATAACCATCATTTTCCCAAACACCCGCATCACTTGCATCAAGAGTTCCCCCGCCAAGATTGGTTGCACCTCTGTCTCCGATTTCACCACATACATCAACAAAAACATCGGATCCTTTTATATTATTGAGATTGTGTGATACATTTAAACATACATTTTCAAGGTATCGTTGTCCACCACTGTTTCTAAAGTCTGCAGACGAAGAAGTACCACCAGTGCTGAAATATCCGTTCGACTGTTCATCTCCAACTTCAACCTCACAATTAGTTACACATACTGTAGATTTTCCCGAACTCTGTAAAAAATCTCCGGACACTCTTATTGAGCCATTTTTAGCAATTAAAATACCATCTCCGTCAACTGTAAGACTTCCGTTTGGTATAATTAATTTCGGGCCGTCTATATATAATGTTCCGTTGTTTATACTTAAGAAACCTGAAACTGTAATAGTACCTGTTCCGGTAATCTTTACAGTTTTCGTCATCGCATTACTTTCATAACCACCGCTTGTACCCACAAGTGAATTCCAGGTAACACTACCGGTTGCAACTACAGTTTTATTAAAAGTTTTTGGAGGATCGCATTCTTTAAACTCCGTTGCTTTAGAGCATGTTTTGCTGCAATCAGGAATTGTAACCGCAGATGCATTTACTCTTCTGTCACCTGTTAAAGTTGTTGTATTTATTTTTGTAATACGCGTACGATAATTATCACTGCTGACATCTGTCATACCTGTTCCAAAAGTTGCAGTTGTTGCAAGATGACCACCAAATGCAATCACTGCTTTTGTTGCAGCTGCAGTAAATGTTATTTTAAATTTAGTAGTTGTAGTGCTTGATGAAAGTGAAGCCTGAGAAACATAAACTGCTGCTGTAATTGATCCTTTCCAGATTGTAAACATTCTGTCAGATGAAGTAAGTGCATTAAAAGTTGTTGCAGGTTGTCCGGCAACTGGTGATCCTGTAGAGGATGGAGCCGGAATTGCGAAAGTAGATGGTGATCCCGTAACTCCTGTACCGAAAAGTGGATCAATTGTCTGAGCAGAATTATAAAAATAACTGTTTATAAAATCGATTGCATGTTCACCACTTCTTTTGGTATCCCATTCAAATTCCACAGTGTAAGAATTACCAATTGTTAAAGCATCACAAACGATACGATAAGGTATTGTTCCTCCCTGTACATAATGATCATTGCTTGATGTTCCTGTTGCTGTTCCCCAGGTTACAGGGTTGACAGGAGTTCCCCATGTGCCATTAAAAGCATGTTCAAGGTTAGCTCCTGCATCGGTAAAAGTGGTAAAAGCAGATAGTCCTGATGTTAGTCCGGTTGCAGTTAATGTAAATATCTGGCCGGTATCCTGTGGAGTAATGATCATCCATGTTGCAAACTTTCCGACACTGTCAGTAGTTGCATAAATGGTATCTGATGGATGTGTAAGTTTCGGACCTTCATCAAAAACAAGCATAACAGATTCAATTGATCCATATCCTTCTCCTGTGATAAATACAGTGTCATTAGGAAGATAATCATCCTTATCAGTGAATACTGCAGTTCCCTGGCTTTTTCCAATGGTTGGATTAATTGATAAAATTAATGTTACTAAAACAAATGTCAGCAAAAGGTAACATCGCTCTGATAACTCAGAGGTTAAATTAATAACTCTTTTCATGGGTGGTGGTTTTTGAATTTGGGTTGATTTAAAATTTTGTAAGTCGCCTGAATGAAAAAAGGCAAACTGGTGGTTTGTTTGGATTTAATTAATCAATAAGGTTAAGAACTAAGTGGTTGAGTTGTGAAAATTAAAAAAAATACGTTGGCATAACCAAGTAATAAGAAACTTAAGTTAATAACTAATTTATAACTATCTGAAAATCAGAAAGTATTTATGATATCAGAAATTAATTGTCAATAGGAAGGTGGGGCATTTTTACCCTGTTATTCTCTTTTAAGATCTTTGAAACGCGCAGCTGAAGCGGGTTTTGCGATACAGCACTTGTAAAATCAAACTGACAAATACCGGAACTTAAGGGTACTGGTAAAGCACTCCATGTTTCGATACTGTTTCTGTGTCTGACCACCACATAAAAACTCTGTCCCAAGGCAGCAACAGGAAAGTGAAAAACAGCCCGGCCAGAAGTGTCAGCAACCGATATATCTGTATATATAATAGGATAACCTGTAGTGTCGGCTGCAAGACTAACTATAAAAGTATCACACCACATTGGTTGAATACTATCATTTAAAGATTGCATATGAAGGTAACTCCGATAAAATCCTTGATTAAATAAATGCACATGCAATGTAACATCACATGGAACAGGTGAATCATCAAGTGTATCAACAGCAGAAGCAGTGCATCCTGATGCATCTGTTATATATATATTATATATGCCCGATGTAATATTATTAAGTTGATAAACTGGATTTGATTTAAGAAAAATATTTTCTCTGGTCTTACTAACCGAATTACTTTTTAATGGATTCCATACCACAGAATATCCGGGATTTCCACCATTAACGTTTGCAATAATTCCTCCGTCATTTTTTCCGGTGCAGGATGGAATTGTTTCTGAAAAATTTACTTGTATTGCAGAAGGTTGCGAAATTATATATTGTGAATTCGCGCTACATCCCGCAGCATCTGTAACTGTTACAGTATAAGTTCCGGCCACTGTTGCATTTAAATCTTCAGTAACAGCACCATTGCTCCATATATATTGATAAGGAGCAGTTCCGCCAACAATTTTAATATCAATACTCCCTGTTGAATTACCAAAACAATTTGCAGGTTGAACAGTGGATGAATTGATAGTAACCGAATTTACCTGTTGCAACTGAACATTAAGAGAAGTAAGATTTCCATTCGACAGCGATACATTGGTTGTTGATTTCGTTACATATCCAGTTTTTGAAAATGTAACTGTATAGTTCCCTGGAATGGCAGTCCCGGTTTTATATATACCTGTTAATTTACTTTGTTTGCTTATGTTAACTGAACTGATTGTAATCAACACATTCGGCACTCCGTTTCCTGTGCAGTTATCAGTAATTGTTCCTTCCAGATAACATCCTCTTACATAGGTTGGTGTTAGAACAAACAATCCATTATTAATATCGCTTGCAACAATATTTCCTGATGGAAGAAAAGGATAAACTCCCCAGCAACCATTAAATCCATTTCCTATTCCCTGCGAATAAGTATCGTAGTAACCGGTAATAATCATGTTATCCGGACGACTTACATCCACAATTGCAACTCCATCTTTATACCACGAAACAATTGCATAATTATTTTTTATATGTGTGTTATGCACAATAGATCCTGATCCGGGAGTTAACTGTATTCTGTCAAGTTCTGTAATGTTGGAAATATTGGAAACATTGTAAGATGTAAGATAGGAATTACTTATTTCATCTGTAGCAAAAAGTGTACGAACACCTGCAGTATTCAGCCATGTATTATGTGTGAATGCACCAGGTGTTGTAACTGTTCCTGCTCCGATAAGTGATGGATTTGATTTGTTGGAAACATTGATAATTGAAAAAAAACCTGCATATATATGTGCTCCCCACAGTGTATCATTTCGTACAAAACAATCATGTGTATAACGTTGTGTTCCTGAAAATGCAAGTTGTGTATTACCTGTATAAACAGGATTCCACGGATCGGACAAGGATACAATAATGCATGCTCCTCCAAATAATCCACCACCACCGTTTACTCCGTTGAGATATGCATATCCATTATCAATATGCAGAGAATGTAAACGCAGAATCTGGTTGGCAATGGCACCACTACCCTTCCAGTATTTATAATCACTTGTTGTAATTATTCCAGGAAGTTTCCCAAGGTTGATTATCTGCAATCCGTTACTTCCTCCTTCTGTTGTTACGTATGCATACCTTCCCCAAACTTTCACTTCCCTCCAGAAAGAATTTGTTCCCGGAATTAAAATTTTTTGAAATGGTGCAGCAGGATTGGAAACATCAACAATTGATAAACCTGTCTGGCATCCAACCAATGCATATTCTTTTCCAGTTGAATCAACATAACCACCGATGTTGGCCAGTTCATTACTTGCTCCATACTGAAGCTGACTTCTGAATTGCATATTCAACTGACAGAAAGTATGATGTGTGATAAATAATGCAATTAAAAAAAGAAGGTGTTTTTTCAACATGGACTGATAAAATAATTTCAACGAATATAAGAATTAGTTACTGCCTTTAAAAGTGTTTATTTTTGACGCAAAAGAAATTGTTATGTGTAGAATGCTTGCCAAAATAAGTGCTGCTCCGGAAGGAATATTGCAGGAAATGGAACAATGCCCGAATTCACTTTTATGGCTTTCAG
>JBDTVD010000254.1:0-5481 GCA_040007375.1 Bacteroidota bacterium
CCTGTACAACTGGCAAAACCGAATCTTAATTTACTTTACTACTGACTCCGATCTATTTTATCCTTCGTAGCTTTTTTCAAGCGAAGAAGGAACCACTCTGAACTAATGATTTACTCACCATCCTTCCTGGCCAATGTATCATTTGAAGATTGACGTAATTCATTCTCTGCTTTCTTTCCTGTGAATTTCTTCCTGATAAATGCAACAGCACCCACCACAGCAATTGCAATCACTTTCCATAGTTTAATGAGCAGAAGTCCCAGCTTTGCAAGAATACCGGTTTTGGCAAGGATACCACCTGCAATCAATCCACCAATTCCATATTCAGCCACTTTATCCATAGAGGAATTAAAATCATCATACTTGTTCCCTTTTGTAAACTCTGTACTTGCCAGTATCTTTTTCACATTATTATTTACCAGAGGAAGCTGATCCATCCCTGCAATAACATTTAATACCAACACTCCTTTACGGCCCAGCATTCTTATATTGTAGTTAAGCGTATGAATGCTGTCGGTTCCGAACTTAATTTCTTTTGCCCAATGAAGCTTATGCGATTCTTTATCATAATAAGGAGTCTGCGCCCAACCTATAATTTCTATGGAAGGATAACCACTTTTCGCACGTTCACTATTTGCTTCCAGTGCACTTTTTTTCATGTCACCTAACAGATCCGTATAATCAATATCCTCCGCATCATCATCCTTAACATGACCATCTTCTTCATAGGAATAAATAACAACCCACGATGTTCCTTCCAGCAGACTTACGTCATCAGGTACCATCATTCCGGAAATGGTTTTATCTTCCGGGTTTCCCCATATATCTGTCAGTATAAACTGTGCATCCTTTCCATCTAAAAAAGAAAAACCTTCAGGCACTTTTATAGTAGCCAGATCACCAGGAAGAGAGACTTCTCCTTTCCGGAAATTCATGTGCTGAATAATGCTGTCTAATCCTGCATATTTAGCAGCGATGGCAGAATCTTCAGGAGGGTAAGTAAGGGAATCTGATTCAGTCTCAGAATATGAAAAATTAATAGTGAACAGCAGTGCTGTAAGAAGGCAATATTTCATGGGTGGTTGGTAATTAAGTGCGGCGAATATACAACCCTCATTAATATAACATAACTGTCAGGTGGAAACACCTGACAGCACACGAACGTGGAGTCAGGTGTTTCCACCTGACTCTATCAAAACCCAAGTGGCATAAAAACGCAACTGCCTCTTTCATCCCATCGCAATGCAGGAAGTGGAAATTTAATAAAGCCAAATGTCCTGGATAAATTTTTCAATATGGCTGACTTGAATTTTATGCGTGTGAGATCAATATCAGCAGATAAATAATACTGCCTGATTCGTTCCTTCTCCGGAAAAATAACATGATCAATTTCATACACCTGCTCATAAGCTGTTACCATTCCATCAGCACCATAACCGGCAGCCAGGTTCAGCCACTTTGGAAAACGGTTTCCTTTTGGTAAAAATGAATATATATTAAAACTCAGCCAATACGTTTGTCCGTTATAATCTTTAAAAAGTCGCTCCAAAGGTTGTTCACCTAAAGCATCAGGACGATATTTTGCAAAGTCTGTTGGCAGATAAGAAAATTTCATAGTGATGCGTTGTTCTTTCCATGCAAGTTGCTGTGTTATATATAAAGCACATCCGGCAGTGTTGGCAGCCATATCAGAAACAGAAAATCCCCAGTTTGCAGAATAGGCATCAAACAATTCAATGCTTGTTAAAAACATATAACTGATTCCTGTTCCGATCCAATCACTTCTTCGTGGTTTTGCTCCTGTCCACTTAATCAGATCACTACTCCACCGGCTCACATAATAAGCTGAACCTGTATGACCGAGTTTATCCATGTTCTTCCATTCCATCTTATCATCAAAAAAATGAAAAGAAGTGGAAGGATAATCTTTATACCATAACTGATATAAACCAGTCATACCTGCTGCATAAGTAAGACTCATGCCAACAGCGAGTTTATTTCCTCTTGATTTAGAATAAACAGGAACACTATCATTTACCTGTGCAGATACAACAACAGGCAACATATACATCCATATATATAGCGGAACTATCTTCCTGAAAAAAATCATTGAATCAGGCACTGGTGTTTAGGAACCAGGCACTTGTGAATAATTGCCACTCCACACTCATGCTGTTCAGTTCAGCAGTGTTTCTTTACTGGCATTCAGAATATCAAATGCTGCTTCCCTGGAATTTGATTCTGCATATAAACGTAAAACAGGTTCTGTTCCCGAAGCACGAATCATCATCCAGTCACCATTTTCGAAGAAGTATTTATATCCATCCAGATCTTCAATGCGTGATACTTTATATTTTCCGAAGGAATGATATTTACCGCTTTTGCAATTCGTAAGTATCTGTTGTTTGATTTCTTCTTTCAGATGTATATCATTTCTTTCGAATGAAAAACGTCCGGTGATTTCATCTACTTCTGCTATAAGATCATTCAATGTTTTTCCACTCTTCGCCATAAATTCCCAAAGCGTAAGTCCCATCCAGATTCCATCTCGCTCAGGTATATGACCTTTAATTGCTATACCACCTGATTCCTCACCACCTAACAGAACATCTTCTTTAATCATGATTTCTGCTATATATTTAAATCCGATCTTAACTGTTTCCAATGGTATGTTGTAATGCTTGCATAACAAAGCTACTTTAGGTGTTGTTGAAAATGCAACACATACTTTACCACGCATTCCTTTGTATTTGTAGAGATAATTTATTAACAGTAAAATGCAATGATGCGAATCCACAAAGTTTCCCTGTGAATCATAAAATCCAAGTCTGTCAGCATCACCATCAGTAACCAATCCTGAACTTATTTTTCCATTTGCATTCTTAATCATGTTAGAAAACTCTGTCAGGTTTTTATGAATTGGTTCCGGAGCCTGTCCCATGAAAGAGGGATTGTAATCACAATGCAGCATCTTCAGATCAGGCAATAAACGCTTCATCACATTCTGCCCGGAACCATACATAGCATCATAAGCAAGAGTTAATCCTGAATTACGGATAGCATCAAGATCAAAGTTCTTTACCACTTCATCACAATACATCGTTTCCAGATCAACATACTGAAGCAGACCTTTCTTTTCAAAATCTTCCAGAGAAAGTTTATCAATATCAACAGTGCTTTTATCAGCAATCATAACTTCAATTTCTGAAACCATAGCAGGTAACAATGGTCCTCCATAAGATCCTTTTAATTTGAAACCATTATAATCAGGAGGATTATGACTTGCTGTAATGATGATGCCCAGGTCAGCCTTCAACTTTACTGCGCCTAATGAAATCATCGGTGTGGAAACAAAGCCTTTTGCAAGCAGCACTTTTACTCCCTGGCTGCAGAGGATTTTTGCAATGGTTTCGCAGAACAGTTCGCCTGCAAAACGGCAATCGTGACCCAGCACTGTAACAGGTGCTTTTCCTTTATTGGCAAGCAACCATTTTCCTGTAGCTTCTGAAACACGTGCTACATTTTCCACTGTAAAATCTTTGGCGATGATTGCACGCCATCCGTCAGTTCCGAATTTTATCTGAGTCATGATGTATATTTTAACTGTATAGTAAAGGATTGTTACTCTGGCAAAAGTAAAATTTCATTCGGGAAAAAAAATAGTATCATCAGAAGAAATCAACAGATTTATTAAAATTCTCAATAATACTTCACATATTCCGTAACCCTGTTCCAGTCGCCTGTAAGAAGTGCTTTCTGGTATAAATAGGATTCAGCACGTTTTACTGATTGGTTATTTATCTTTTCTATCATAAGAGGAAATTGTTTCTCCCTGATGAAATCCACCCATGATTTCAAACCTACTTTCACATCCATCTTAATCATATCACGATAAAGAACCGGAGCCAGGGAAGAGTCATTCACATAAATAGTGATGGCAACAGGATCATACATTACCTGGTTATCAATTTTCTTCCATACTTCCTTCACTTCAATGCGGGTAACGTTAAGTTTCGTTTTACCGTCAACATGTGTAATGATATTATCACCACCCAGATTATAAAATATTTCCTTGTTTTCTTTCAGAAAATCTTCAATGGCATTAAAAAACCGACGACCGTTTAGAAATTTCTGACTTTCGGAATTATTATTTCCATCCACCATCCATTGCACCATTTTCTGTGGAATTTCAGAGGAAGAAGATGTGGAGTTAGGAAAATGTCCCAGTCCTCCTGTTAAATCCATTTTTATTTTTTCAGATGCAGTGATGTTATCCACCACTTCAGTTCCGTATTGCACAATGTGATAGAAATAATTTTTGCCGGTGAGATAATAAGCCATCGTTACATTCAGATTTCCATCAGCATTAATTGAAACAGGCATATTAAAAACAGCATCCTGAATATCCTGGAAATCGAGATAACCATAACTCACTTCTTCGCCTGCTTTACCCTTGTTGGAAAAAGTAAATCCACGTGTTACCGATTTCAGATTTTTACCTGAACCTGACCAGTACTCATATATATAAATTACCGGTTGCTTTAAAAAAGAAGATGCACTTGACTTCTCAATTTCTTTTAACGTAGCTCCTGTTATCTGAATTTCCTTTTCCGGTGAATCCCAAAGTTTTGCTTTACCATTCATCACCATTTTATAAGCAAGATCACACACTTCTGCAACAATGTTACATCCCAATGTATCATGCTGTTCACTGCTTACTACTCTTAATAATACAGGTAACTGTGCATTTGCTGAAAAGGACAGGATCCATAAAAAAACAAATACCGTAATGCGCTGCATATAATGTGTAGGGTAAACTAACTGTGCTAAAATAACTATTGTAACCTATTGAGGCAATGTTAATTTATCAACCATTTTTCCTTCCCGGAAGTGATAACTCTTAACTTCTTTATTGTATTTCCTAAACACTTCTTCTGCTCTGCCTTCATGTGTATCCGTAAGAAAAAGCTGACCAAAATCATCTCCTCCAACCAATGCCAGCAGGTTTTGCATTCTTTCATCATCCAGCTTTTCAAAAATATCATCCAGCAACAGAATCGGATTTTCACCATGTATCCGTTTTATATATTGATACAATGCCAGTTTGAAAGCTACCACAAATGATTTCTGCTGTCCCTGTGAACCGAATTTCTTAACAGATCGTCCGCCAATTAAAAATTCCAGATCATCCTTATGTATTCCGGAAGAGGTATACTGCAGCATTCTGTCGCGATGATGATGCACGTTTAACAGGCTGAGCATATCCTGCGTGTTTAATGCTGAATTGTAACTGAAAGAAGCCACTTCGCGTTCGCCGGTAATACAACTATATAGCATGTTGAAGTCATTCATAATATCAGCAGCAAACATTTTTCTTCTATCATGAATTAATGTTCCGTATGCAGCCAGTTGTTCATCCCAGATCTGTAAAGCACTGTCATCATTTGTTGATTGATGAGCCATGTTCTTCAGCAAAGTATT
>JBDTVD010000255.1:0-5465 GCA_040007375.1 Bacteroidota bacterium
GAGCATCACATCTTCCGCATAATACTTCCTCCCTTCTCATCCCAAATGAATTATCAGTTTTATATATAACACTATTTGGGCGGATAGATTCAAAAAAACTTGGCCATCCGCAGCTGCTTGCAAATTTTGCATCTGAACGAAACAGGTGATTTCCACATGCGGCACAATAATAATTTCCCAGTCCTTCGTAATCCCAGTACTTCCCGGTAAAAGCCCGTTCTGTTTCAGCATGTCGTGCTACTTCATAAATATCTTCCGGTAGAATTTTTTTCCATTCTGCATCACTTAATACCAGTTTTGTAGTATCCGTATGTGAGTAATATGGATTTTTTCCTTTCACCTCATTTTCCTGTTCCATAGCATTTATATTTTTTTCAGATTTTACAGTGCATCCTGAATTAATTAAATAGAACACTAAAATTAATACTATTTTTTTCATTTCTGGTAATGCTAAATGTGATGCAAAGTTAAACAGTAATTCAAAAACTATTTATATATGTAGCAAAAAGCCTGACTTCATTAATTCTGAATTACTTCCTATCAATAAACGCGCAAATGCATTGCATGGATTGAAATTTTCCGGCTGGATGACATTTATATCTAACAGAAAATATCCGCTTATACTTTACTGATTGCTTTTTACTCCGGACTCAAGACTCACAGCTCACAACTATTAAAAAGTGCGTCTTGCTTTTTCTTCCAGCATGGGTACAAAACGAAATTTTTCCAGTTCAATAACTTCCACACTTCCATCAGGATGTTTCAGAACAGTTGTCATAACCTGTTCACTTAATGGTCCTACCGGAATCACCATCACACCACCTGCTCGTAATTGCAACAACAACTGCTCGGGAATATGTGGAGCACCACAGGTTACCAGTATTTTATCAAACGGAGCAAACGAAGGCAACCCTTTAAAACCATCACCATAAAAAGTTTTTAAAGAATATCCCAGGTCGGCCAATCGCTTACGGGTAAGTTCAAAAAGCGGTTTATGTCTTTCAATAGAAAAAACTTTAGCACCCATTTCACATAACACAGAAGACTGATATCCGCTGCCAGTACCAATCTCCAGCACTTTTTCGCCCTTCCTTATTCCCAAAAGCTGACTTTGATATGCAACCGTATAAGGCTGGGAAATTGTCTGATCACAATCAATAGGAAATGCCTTATCCTGGTAAGCATATTCCAGAAAAGCATTATCCATAAACAGATGTCTGGGCACTTTACCAATAGCCTCAATCACAGATGGGTTACTGATTCCCTTCGTTTTTAACAACTCCACTAACTGCTTTCGTAAACCCTGGTGCCGGAATGAATCAATCATAATTGCAAATGTAAAAGTAAGCCGTTAGTAAAAGAGTACAGTATGTTATGATAGTGCAGATTTTTAAACAATGTTCGTCTGATAAAATGACCTATTTTTGCCGCCACAATTTTATTAATCGTATGTTGAAAATAGGGGTCCTTGGAGCCGGTCATTTGGGAAAAATCCACATAAAGCTCATAGGCGAACTAACTGCTGAGTATCAGCTTACCGGCTTTTACGATCCTGATCCTGCCACTGCAGCGAAGGTTTCCGAACAATTCGGAATTCCGCATTTTGATTCTATTGATGCATTGATCGCTGGCAGTGATGTAGTTGATATTGTAACTCCAACGATCTCACATTACGACTGCGCCGTTAAAGCTTTACGGTTAAGCAAGCATTTATTTATTGAAAAACCTCTTGCCAATACTGTTAAAGAAGCGCAACGCATGATTGGTCTTGCCAAAGAAGCTGATGTAAAAGTTCAGGTCGGTCATGTGGAACGGTTTAACCCTGCTTTTATAGCTGCGAAAGATTACATCAATCAGCCGATGTTTATTGAAACACACCGTCTGGCACAGTTTAATCCACGTGGCACTGATGTTTCAGTAGTACTCGATCTGATGATACATGATATTGATATTGTATTGAGCACTGTAAAATCCGCAGTAAAAAAAATCAGCACCAGTGGAGTTGCCGTTGTTAGTGATACTCCTGATATAGCCAATGCACGAATTGAATTTGATAATGGTTGTGTAGCCAATCTTACTGCAAGCAGAATTTCTTTGAAGAATATGAGGAAGACGCGCTTTTTTCAGAAAGATGCATATATATCTGTTGACTTTCTGGAGAAGAGCAGCGAAGTGGTGCGACTGAAAGAAGTGGAAGGAACACCTGATCCATTGGCAGTGATTATGGATCTTGGTGAAGGGAAGAAACCAAAACAAATCTGGTTTGAAAATCCTGCTGTTGAAGCTACCAATGCTATTAAAGAAGAGTTACGAAGTTTTGCTAATTCAATTATCCATAATAAAATTCCTGCTGTAACCATTGAAGATGGATTTGCAGCGCTGCAGGTAGCACACCAGGTTGCAGATAAATTAAAACTGCATCCTGCACTGGCATAAACCGCCTGAATCAAAATGATAAAACGCACTTATTATATATGGGCTTTCATCGCCATTATATCGGCAACTGTTTTTGCTGGATGTGATCCTGAAGAACCGGTACCCACTTACATCAGCATTCAGAATATAAATCTGATAAGTAATGGATCAAATACAGTGGGACCATTATCATCAAATATAAAAGATGCATGGGTTTATGTGGATAATGATTTACTGGGTGTTTTTGAACTTCCTGCACGTTTTCCAGTATTGAAAGAAGGAATGCATACATTCCGTATTGGTGCGGGCATACTGGAGAATGGAATTTCAGCAACGCATATTCGGTATCCTTTATATAATTATTTCGATACTGTTATAAATTGTATTCCTGGCCAGACGATTGATCTTAGTGCAATACCACATGTTCAATATTTTGGTTTAACAGCAACATGGCTGGAAGATTTTGAAGGGAATACTTTTAGTTTTGATTCAGTTGCCGGAAGCACAGCAGGTTTTACTCCGTTTAATAATGATAATCCTTTTGAAGGAAATTTTTCCGGAAAATTTACTCTTACAGAAAGCAAAAATTATTTTATAGGAGCCTGCACGGTTGATGATATTAATTCTGATATCAACTCCTTCGGTACTGCATGGATTGAAATGAATTATAAATCTGACCAGCCTTTTGATGTAGGTTTAAGAGTAAAAAAATACAATGACGATGTGGTGGATGAATATGCCATTACGGTGAACAGATCCGATAACTGGAATAAGATTTACATTCATGTTTCTACAATTGTAGGAAGTAATCCAACTGCAAAGAGTTTTAAAGTGTATGTTGCTGCAGCTCTGGAGTCAGGACGTACTGAATCCAACATATATATTGATAACCTGAAGCTTATTCATAACTGATGAACAGGCGCAGGCAGATCATTATTTACGTTATTGCCGATCTGCTGGCAGCAATGATTGCATGGGCATTATTTTATGTGTATCGCAAAAGTGTTATTGAGACTGCAGCACTGGGTTATCCTGTTGAGTTTTTTGCTGACAACAAATTCTATCTTGGTATAACTGTACTACCACTCTGCTGGATTGTAATTTATGCACTGGTTGGAACGTATAATGATATTTTCAGAAAATCACGTTTACGGGAATTTGCTCAAACCATTTATCTTTCTGCTTTTGGTGTGCTTATCATTTTCTTTTCTCTTTTACTGGATGATATTATCGGAAATTACCGTCATTATTATCACACCTTATCAGCTTTATTCTCTCTGCATTTTTTCATCACCGCTGTTTTCCGTTTTGTTATAACTACCAATGTTTCCCGTAAACTGAAAAGCAGGAAAATCGGTTATCCAACATTGCTTATCGGCAGTAACCAGAAAGCTCTTCATTTGTTTAAAGAACTGGAAGAAGAAAAAATAAGTGAAGGATATCGCTTCACGGGATTTATATATGTAGATCATAACAACGGTAAATTACTTGGACCGCACCTTACCTGTTTCGGTGGGCTTGATGAATTGAAAAAAACAATTCGTGAAAATAAAATTGAAGAAGTAATCATTGCTATTGAATCATCAGAGCATGAAAACATCGGCAGAATTATTAACGACCTTGAAGACTCTGATGTGATCATTAAAATCATACCTGACATGTATGATATTTTATCAGGAACAGTAAAAATGACTTCCATTTTCGGATCACCGCTAATAATCATCAATCCTATGCTAATGCCTGTCTGGCAACAATCAATAAAAAGAATTATTGATATTGTTGTTTCCTTATTCTTCCTGTTATTATTATCACCTGCTTACCTGGTATGTGCAATCATTATTAAATCATCGTCAAGAGGTCCTGTATTTTTTTCACAGGAAAGAATCGGCCTGCATGGTAATCCTTTCTATATATATAAGTTCCGTTCTATGGCACTGAATGCAGAAAATGGTGTACCCATGCTTTCCAGTCACAGTGACTCCCGTGTAACACAGTTCGGAAGATTCATGCGGAAAATCAGGCTGGATGAAATACCACAATTTTATAATGTTCTTGTTGGTGATATGAGTCTTGTTGGCCCTCGTCCGGAACGTCAGTATTTTATTGATCAGATTATGATTTCCGCACCGCACTATCGCCATCTGCATAAAGTACGTCCGGGAATTACCAGTTGGGGACAGGTTAAATTCGGTTATGCAGAAAATGTGGACCAGATGGTGCAGCGTTTGAAATACGATGTTATATATATAGAGAACATGTCTCTTGCACTGGACATTAAAATATTATTTTACACCATTAAAACCATTCTTCAACGGAGTGGAAAATAAAATCTACCTATGAAAAACGTAGCAGTTATCGGTTCAGGACAAATGGGAAATGGCATTGCACATGTATTTGCGCAAAGTGGTTTCCAGGTGACATTAATTGACATCAACCAGGATGCTTTGAATAAAGCTGTTGCAACCATTGATAAAAATCTGGAACGACAGGTTGGAAAAAATCTCATCAGTGCTGAAGATAAAAATACTGCACTGGCAAGAATAACTTCCACTACTGATATGGCTGCAGGTGTAAAAAATGCTGAACTTGTTGTAGAAGCAGCAACAGAACGAATAGATCTGAAGTTACAGATTTTTCAGGATCTCGATAAATACACCAATGAAAACTGCATCCTTGCTTCCAATACATCATCAATTTCAATAACTAAAATTGCTTCTGTAACAAAACGTGGTGATAAAGTAATAGGAATGCATTTTATGAATCCTGTTCCTGTTATGAAATTGGTAGAGATCATAAACGGATACAGCACTTCATCAGCAGTTACTAAAACAATATTTGATCTTTCTGTTAAACTTGGAAAATCGCCTGTTGAAGTAAATGATTATCCGGGCTTCATAGCAAACAGAATTTTAATGCCGATGATTAATGAAGCTATATATAGTTTATATGAAGGTGTTGCTGGTGTTAGTGAAATTGATACTGTGATGAAATTAGGAATGGCTCATCCTATGGGTCCTTTGCAGCTTGCAGATTTTATCGGACTCGATACC
>JBDTVD010000256.1:0-5458 GCA_040007375.1 Bacteroidota bacterium
TATTGCTGCTGATGAAACCATGCGTGATGGATTAATTCCGAAGATATTTAATTACGCAGGGGGAATCACCGTTAAGCGAACATGGCGTGAAGCAGGAAAGGATGTGAACAGACAGGTGGATGTGAAGGAATTTACAGAAATTGCAAAAGCATTATCCGATGGTTGGGTAATTACTTTCCCCCAGGGAACAACAGCCAATTTTGCAAAAGGAAGAAGAGGCGTTTCTTTCATCATCAAAAAATATAAACCAGTTGTAATTCCAGTTGTGATCGATGGTTTCCGGGAAGCATTTGATAAAAAAGGTCTTAAGTTGAAGAAGGGAAGACAAAGGTTGAGTGTCACCTTCAAACCACAATTAATTTATACGGATGATATGGATTCTGATCAGTTACTGGAAAACGTAATGGATGCCATTGAACAATCGGAGAAATTTAAGTCAGCATCCGAAACTCCGAAATAAAGAGAATATTGAACTCTTTCTCCTCCGTCATTGCGAGGAGGCACAGCCAACGTGGCAATCCCCTGCTGTAATGATAAATCAACCATGAGATGCAGTAGGCAGTATGGACATTCTTCTATTTAGGGGATTGCCACGGTGCAATAAAGCACCTCGCAATGACGTGAGGAATAATTCTGTATTTATCTCTGAACTCCGAACTATTTACTCCCAACTAACAACATCTCCGAACTCCGAACTATTTACTCCCAACTATTTTCTCAACATCTCCTTTTCACTCTGTACTTTTAAGTAATTTCGCGCGCATTCATGCGTTGTAACCGGCCTGATAATGAGGCCTTAAAACTGAGAAGTATTTTACCATGCCTAAAGACCAAAGCATAAAAACTGTCCTGATTATCGGTTCAGGACCAATCATTATCGGACAGGCCTGCGAATTTGATTATTCCGGATCACAGGCTTCACGCTCTTTGAAGGAAGAGGGAATTGTAGTTGTGCTGATTAATTCCAATCCGGCAACTATCATGACGGACAAAGTAACGGCCGATCATATTTATCTAAAACCCCTCACAAAAAAGTCGATTGCTGAAATTCTTAAAATGCATAAGATTGATGCTGTGCTGCCAACTATGGGTGGACAAACTGCATTGAATCTTTGTATCGATTGTCAGAAAGCTGGATTGTGGGACAAGCATGGAGTGAAAATTATAGGAGTTGATATTGAAGCCATAAAAACCACAGAAGACAGAGAACGCTTCCGGTTGAAAATGCTGGAACTCGGAGCCAGTGTTTGTAAAGGCAGAACGGCAACCTCATTCCTCGAAGGAAAAGAAATTGCACAGGAAATCGGCTTTCCATTGGTGATACGTCCTTCTTTCACATTAGGCGGAACAGGTGGAGGATTTGTTCATACGTACGAGCAGTTTGAAGAAGCGCTGAATCATGGTCTGCATGCATCACCTGTTCATGAGGTGTTGGTGGAGCAAAGTATAATGGGTTGGAAGGAATTCGAACTGGAATTACTTCGTGATTCAATTGGTAATGTGATTATCATTTGCTCCATCGAAAATTTTGATCCGATGGGAATTCATACCGGTGATAGTATTACTGTTGCTCCGGCAATGACGTTGAGTGATCGTACGTATCAGAAGATGCGCGATCTCGCAATCAGATGCATGAATGGAATCGGTCAGTTTGCAGGAGGATGTAACATTCAGTTTTCTGTGAATCCGGATAATGAAGATGAAATCATTGTTATAGAAATCAACCCACGTGTTTCGCGTTCATCAGCGCTAGCATCAAAAGCAACCGGTTATCCAATAGCGAAGATTGCTGCTAAACTTGCGATAGGTTATAATCTTGATGAATTAAAAAATCAGATCACAGGAAGTACATCAGCTTATTTTGAACCAACACTTGATTATGTAATTGTAAAAGTACCACGTTGGAATTTTGATAAGTTCAAAGGTGCTGATCGTCATCTTGGATTGCAGATGAAATCTGTTGGTGAAGCAATGGGAATCGGAAGAAGTTTTCAGGAAGCATTACAGAAAGCATGTCAGAGTCTGGAGATAAAAAGAAATGGTTTAGGGGCTGATGGAAAAGAATTGCGTAACCAGGAACAGATTCTGGAATCACTGGCGCATCCCGGATGGAACCGTTTGTTTCATATATATGATGCATTTAAACTAGGTATCCCTTTTAAAACTATTCAGAAGCTAACACGCATTGATGCATGGTTCCTTCATCAGTTAGAAGAATTGGTGGAGTTGGAAAATGAAATTGAAAGACATACGCTTGATACTTTGCCTCGCGACATTATGAAAGAGGCAAAACAAAAAGGTTATGCTGACAGACAGGTTGCGCATTTGTTACGGTGCCTCGAATCACAGGTGCATAGTAAACGCAAGGAAATGGGAATTCACAGAGTGTATAAATTAGTGGATACCTGCGCTGCGGAATTTGAAGCACGCACACCTTATTACTATTCTACGTTTGAAGATGAGAATGAATCAATACCATCAGATAAAAAGAAAGTAATAATATTAGGAAGTGGTCCGAACAGAATAGGGCAGGGAATTGAATTTGATTACAGTTGTGTGCATGGTGTACTTGCTGCAAAAGAATGTGGTTACGAAACGATCATGATTAATTGTAATCCGGAAACTGTTTCTACAGATTTTGATATTGCTGATAAACTTTATTTCGAACCTGTTTTCTGGGAACATATATATGATATTATTCTCCATGAAAAACCGGAAGGTGTAATTGTACAGCTTGGCGGACAAACTGCATTGAAGCTTGCAGAGAAACTGGATAAGTATGGAATTAAAATTATCGGAACAAGTTATGAGTCGCTTGATCTTGCAGAAGACAGAGGAAGTTTTTCAACGTTGTTAAAGAAACTGGAAATACCTTATCCGGAGTTTGGTGTTATTGAAGATGCAGATCAGGCAGTTGGTTTATCGCGCGATCTTGGTTTTCCATTGCTTGTTCGTCCATCATATGTTTTGGGCGGACAGAGTATGAAAATTGTTATCAATGAATCAGAACTGGAGAAACATGTTGTTGATCTGTTAAAAGATATTCCCGGAAACAAAGTGTTGCTCGATCATTTTCTCGAACATGCTATTGAAGCGGAAGCAGATGCAATATGTGATGGTGAAGATGTATATATAATAGGAATGATGGAGCATATTGAGCCCGCAGGTATACATAGTGGTGACAGTAATGCCGTGTTGCCTCCTTTCGATTTAAGTGAAAATGTTTTAAATAAAATTGAAGAGTACACAAAGAGAATTGCAAAGGCCATGAAAGTTATTGGTCTCATCAATATTCAGTTTGCAATTAAAGATGAAGTGGTGTATGTAATTGAAGCCAATCCACGTGCATCACGTACTGTTCCTTTTATTGCAAAAGCATATGACGAACCTTATGTAAATTATGCAACCAAGGTAATGCTTGGTGCAAAAAAAGTGAAGGATATTAAATTCTCACCAAAGCAAAAAGGGTATGCAATAAAAGTTCCTGTGTTTTCATTTGATAAGTTCCGTGATGTAAATAAAGAACTCGGTCCTGAAATGAAATCAACAGGTGAAGCCATTTATTTTATTGATGATCTGGAGGATGATTTTTTCCAACAGATTTATGGAGAAAGGAACTTATATCTTTCAAGATAATATTCATCACAACAGGTAATTAAAAATAGGGAAGATTAATAGCACAGTCAATGTCTGATTTTATACTGGTAGTAATTGTAATAATTATAGTGTTTTCCGTTTTCAGGAGATATATATTCTTTTTCCTGATGAAAGCTTTGTCGGAAAGACTCTTTAATAAAATGAAGCAACAGGAAAATCCGATGAACAAAAAACCGGAAGGCTCCATCACCATCGATACAACAAATGCAAAAGGAAAAAAACGCAATGATGATGATGGTGAGTTTGTTCCTTATGAAGAAATAAAATAATCCGCATTCAACCACACATATGAATAAATCCATCCTGGAAACGCTGAAGCCACACCTTATTGCAGTGGGCTTGTTTATCATTCTTACGTTCGCTTATTTGATGCCCGTTCTTCAGGGAAGGGAACTGCAACAACATGATATCGGTCAATGGACAGGTATGTCGAAGGAAATTGTTGACTGGAAAGCAAAGACCGGTGATGCACCACTATGGACAAACTCCATGTTTAGTGGAATGCCGGCTTACCAGATTTCCATGGTAAGTCCTGCCAACCTGATCAAGTATGTGAATGATCTTTTCTGGTTGTGGCTTCCTACACCTGCAAATTATATATTCCTGATGTTTCTCGGGTTTTATATATTGATGGTAACCCTGAAAGCTGATTGGCGATTGTCGGTTGCCGGAGCTGTTGCATATACAATGGCATCTTATAATTTTATTATTATTCATGCCGGACATAATTCCAAGGCGCATGCAATTGCATTATTACCATTAGTAATTGCAGGTGTAATGATGACAACACGTGGAAAATTTCTTCGTGGAGGAATCCTTACTGCTCTTGCTCTTGCCATGCAGATTTATGCGAATCACCTGCAGATCACTTATTATCTCGCACTGGGTATAATTATATATATGATTTCAGAAGCTGTTTATGCGTTAAAAGAAAAGCAGCTTGCAACTTACCTGAAAGCATCCGGTGTTTTAATTGCTGCTACTCTTCTTGCAATACTTCCTAACATCACTTCTTTATGGGCAACGTATGAATATGGTCAGTATTCTACACGTGGACCAAGTGAGTTAACAGAAAAGAAGATGAGTACAGGTCTTGATAAAGATTATGCACTGGACTGGAGTTATGGCCAGGGAGAAACTATGTCATTGCTCATTCCTGATATTCGTGGAGGTGCAATGCAAACGGAACTTCCGAAAACTTCTGCAACCTATAAAGCACTTCAGGCAAATGGTGCCGGTGCGCAGGCTGATTCATTTATAAAAAATGCACCCGTGTATTGGGGAGAAAAAACCGGTGCACCAAGTTATCTCGGAGCAATTGTAATTTTCCTTTTTGTGCTGGGGATATTTATTGTTGATGGCAGATCAAAGTGGTGGCTGATTTCTGCTTCTCTATTATCCATTTTGCTTGCATGGGGAAAAAACTTTCCCGGATTTTCTGATATCTTCTTCAATCATTTTCCAGGTTATAATAAGTTCCGTGCAGTTTCCATGACTTTGGTTCTTGCAGGTTTCACCATGCCGTTCTTAGGAATACTTGCATTAAAAAAACTGACTGATGCGAAAGAACCTGCTATATATAAAAAGCAAATGTTGTACTCATTTTATATTACAGGAGGTATTTGTCTGTTGTTTGGATTGATACCTGGTTTAGCGGGAAATTTTTCTGCTGAGTATGATACTAACTTCAGTAAATATGACTGGCTGCTTACTGCAATCAGAGAAGATCGTATGTCGTTGTTGCGTACTGATGCATTCCGTTCTTTATTTTTTATTGCCATTGCATTTGCTGCATTGTGGT
>JBDTVD010000257.1:0-5391 GCA_040007375.1 Bacteroidota bacterium
ACACCAATGACTTTCGGAAAGTGCTGGATGATTTCATGCCTTTAAACATTAACAGGTTTGAAATTAATAATGGAGAAGTATTTTATCGTGATTATACATCCAAACCCATAGTGGATATTAAAATGACAAACATTCAGGTGCTTGCATTAAACCTTTCCAGTGTAGTTGACAGTAGTGTTCTTCCTTCGTCAGTTATTGCTTCTGCTAATCTGTATCGAGGTACACTTGATTTTAATATGAAATTAAATGCACTTGCTGAAGAAAGTACTTTTGATATGAATGCATCTTTAAAAGAAACTTATCTGCCTGATCTCAACGAATTTTTTAAAGCTTATGCAAGAATTGATGTAAACAAAGGAACCTTCGGATTATATACAGAAATTGCTGCAGAAAAAGGTCGTTTTACAGGATATGTGAAACCGGTAATTAAAGATCTGGATGTATTAGGTGAAGAAGACAGGAAGGATAATTTATTGCAGAAAATGTGGGAAGGATTAGCCGGAACAGTTGGTGTGATATTCAGAAATCAGAAAGAGGATCAGGTGGCAACAAAAATTCCATTGAACGGCACTTTTAAAAAAACAGATACAGATACCTGGTATGCAATAATTGATTTACTTCGAAATGCATTTATTGCAGCACTGCAACCTTCCATCGATGGCCAGATCAACCTTGCCTCTGTTGCTGAGGAAAAAGAAAAAGAAGAGAAGAAAGGTTTTTTGAAGAAAGTATTCAGTAAGGATAATCCTGATGAAAAGAAAAGTAAAGCGGATAAAAGAGAAGAACGGAAAGAAGAACGAAAAGAGAAACGTGAAAAAAGAAAAGAGGAAAAGCAAAAATAACAGATCCATGTGACTGAGTGAATAAGTGATTAAGTGATTAAGTGATTAAGTGCATTATTACCTTTCATTAATTCTGCAATATTATTTTTAATTTAAGTTTATAAGCGTCTTATAGAGACGCTTTTTTTTATTTCAATTCAACTCCCTGAATAATTTTTCAACTCAAATTTAAAGAAGCTTTTTCGCACTTATTGCACATTTTGTAAGTGTGCATATCAGAGGCATGTAGTGGTTGGTTCTACATTTAAAATAAAGTGTCTCATTTCAACCAAAAAGAGAAACTATATTGCTCCATCTACGCGTAGAAGCTGACAACTAAACAAAAAGCAATATATATATATTATGAAAAAACGAGTACTATTACTATTAATGACAGTAATTTCCACTGCAACTTCGTTTGCACAATTTTCGGGCAATTTTGCTCCGGCCAACTGGACTTACAGTTCCACTACTGCAGGAGGTGATGGTTCGATCAATACAAGTGGAGCACCTGCATCCATCATATTAAATGGAAGTGATAACAACATGGGTTGCTGTTCACTTTATGAGAATTATGTAACAACAATTACTACTAACGGAACAATCAGTTTCAGTTATAGTATGGTGCAACCTGATATTGATAACTCCTATTATGTAATCAATGGAGTAACTACCCTTATTGCAAGCAGCACTACCAGTGGAACAAAATCAAATATTGCAGTTTCTGCAGGTAATACATTTGCATTCCGGATTATTAATGATGATAACTGTTGCGGACGCGGAGTATTAACAGTTTCCAATTTTGTATTTACTCCGGCAACACCGTTAATAACTGTACAACCAACAAATAAAAATGTTTGTGCGGCTACAACAACTACATTCAGCATAACTGCAACCAATACTACCTCTTATCAATGGCAGGAAAATACAGGAAGCGGATTCACAAATATTACAAACGGTGGTATTTATTCAAATGCTACAACTGCAACTTTAACATTAACCGGTGTAACAACAGCTATGAGTGGTTATACTTACCAATGCATTGCAACGGGAAGTGTTTCACCGGCTGCAACAAGTAACACTGCATCATTAACAGTAAACGCAAATGTTACTCCTACCTTTACCGCAGTTACTCCGTTTTGTTCAGGATCAGCAGCACCTGTTCTTCCAACAACTTCAAATAATTCTTTTACCGGAACATGGTCGCCTGCTGTGAGTAATACTGTTTCAGGCACGTATACATTTACACCAACTGCCGGTCAATGTGCTACCACAACAACACTAGGAGTAACAGTAAATAATCCGTCCTCTTATACATCATCTTTAACAGCATGCGGAAGTGCAGTGATTAACGGTATAACTTATACAACATCACAAACTGTAACCAACTTATTTTCCGAGGCAGCAGCTAATGGATGTGACAGTACACACATTACCAATCTGACAATTAAAAACCCGTCGACATATACATCATCACTATCAGCTTGCGGAAGTGCAGTGATTAATGGTGTAACTTATACCACATCACAAACTGTAACCAATATATTTCCGAATGGAGCAGCAAATGGATGTGACAGTACACACATCACCAATCTGACAATTAAAAATCCGTCAACATATACATCATCACTTACATCTTGTGGAAGTGCAGTGATCAATGGTGTTACTTACACCACATCACAAACAGTTACTAATGTATTTCCTAACGGTGCTGCAAATGGTTGTGACAGTACACACATAACGAACTTAACAATAAAAGTTCCTCCTGTATATACATCATCATTAACAGCCTGTGAAACCGCAGTAATCAATGGTGTGATGTATGCTTCTTCAGATATTGTAACGGATGTCTTTACAGGAGGTGCAGCAAATGGATGCGACAGTACACACATAACAAATCTTACCATTACACATGCTGCCTTTGGTAACTCATCGTTAACAATATGCGACACTGCAGTAATTAATGGAAACACTTATACTTCATCACAGATTGTAACTGATCTCTATTCCGGTGGTGCAGCAAATGGATGCGACAGTACGCATGTTACTGATCTTACAATTAATCATTCTGTAACAGTGTCAACTGCTTTAACAGCATGTGAAAGTGCAGTTATTAACGGGAATACCTATACCACATCACAAACAGTGACAGATATATTTCCGGGAGCCACACAAAACGGTTGTGACAGTACGCACGTAACACTTCTTACAATAAATCATGCAGCAGTTGCTACAGGTGTTTTAACAGCATGTGAAAGTGCTTTCATAAACGGCAATATATATACATCATCTCAAATTGTTACAGATGTATTTCCAGAGGGAGCAGCAAATGGCTGTGATAGTATTTATATAACTGACCTGACAATTAATCATGCAGTAATTTCGAATAGAACTCTTACTGCCTGCGAGAGTGCAGTGATCAACGGTACTACCTATACAACATCACAGATTGTAACCGATGTATTTCCAGAAGGTGCAGCAAATGGTTGCGACAGTACATGCATAACAGATCTTACTATTCACTATGCTGTAATTACCAACTCAGCATTAACAGCATGTGAAAGTGCAGTTGTGAATGGCAATACCTATACATCATCACAAATTATTACTGATCTGTTTATGGAAGGAGCTGCAAATGGATGCGACAGTACACACATAACAGATCTTACAATCAATCACGGAGCTATTTCAAATGCAACCATTACTTCCTGTGAAAGCGCAGTTATCAATGGCTATACATATACAACATCACAAATTGTTACTGATGTTTTTCCAGGTGCTGCAGTAAATGGTTGTGACAGTACACACATAACTGATCTTACTATTAACTATGCGAAAGTTGACACTTCCATTTTAATGGTTTGTGAAAGTGCAGTTATCAATGGGAATACTTATACATCATCACAAATTGTTACAGATGTATTTACAGAGGGAGCTGCAACAGGTTGCGACAGTACACACATCACATATCTGATAGTGAAACATACTGTGATTTCCGGTGGAAATGTAACAGCATGTGAAAGCGCAGTGATAAATGGAAATACTTATACTTCATCACAAACAGTAACTGATATTTATCCTGAAGGAGCTTCAACAGGTTGCGACAGTATATATATAACAATATTGACTATTGAGCCAGCTGTTGATCTCACCACAACAACTTCAGGAGCCACTATAACAGCTAATCAGGCGGGTGCTAACTATCAATGGATGGACTGCATGAATGGTTACTCAATAATAAATGGAGCCAATGCTCAATCATATACTGCTATAACAAGCGGAAGTTATGAAGTGCAGGTTACAAAAGGAACATGCACAGGTATTTCTCAGTGTGCTGCAGTAACAGTATCAGGTATTCAATCACACAACAGCCGTTCATTACTTAATATATATCCTAATCCGAACAATGGTAGTTTCTCAGTGGCATCCAGTCGTGAGGGAGTTTATCACCTTATTAACAGCGTTGGTCAGGAAATAAAATCATTCGTTTTAACAGAAGAAATTAACTTTAAAATCACCATTGATGGACTTGCTGATGGAATTTACATGCTGACAGGAAACAGTGGCAATCATTTGTTTCGTGAAAAAATAATTGTTACAAAATAAATTACAACTTCAACACCTAATAAAGAAAGCCCGGAATAGCCGGGCTTTCTTTATTTACAAAGTTTTCCGGATTTACTTTTCAAAAAAGAATCACAGTGCACTTTTTCTGCTTTCAATTAATTAGCTTTGGCAATCACAATCCATTCCCATCAAAATTAATAACTCAGCAATGGCATTAAGAAATATTCTGTTTATTACATTACTGTTTTCATTTATCATAAAAGGTAAAGTAGTGACAGCTCAAAATCCTGACACTTTAAAAATCAATACAAAACGATCCATACTTAACGATAAAGCCTTTATGCTTTTTCCTTCGCAGGCTAAAATCGGATCAAAAGGAACTACTGTGATGTCGGCTGACCCTAATGCCAACGAAGAAACAGAAATTGTTCTGGATATGGGGAAGATGCGTATTGTTTTTATTGCAAAGGAATTATATGCACTTGGAAATGATAGCATACTTTCAGAAGTAACTGCCAATGACAAAAAAACAGCTTCAAAAACAAAGGTGCTTACTGAAAATGAAGTTGTGTATTCCATCCTCTCCACTCCCACCCAATTCGATACTACCAGGAAGGGAATTATCATCAACAGTCTTTTAGTACGAACATCTGATAACTCTTTATTTTCAATGAGTGTATATATAAATAAAGAAGCATTTAAACAGAAAGTGAAATTCCAAAAGCTGAGTGAAAATATTTTTAAAACATTAAGCAATGGAAAAAGGCTGAATCTTCGTAATGAACGCACTGAAACAAGAG
Source organism: Bacteroidota bacterium (assembly GCA_040007375.1). Classification (GTDB taxonomy): domain Bacteria; phylum Bacteroidota; class Bacteroidia; order AKYH767-A; family OLB10; genus JANOXC01. The sequence continues at coordinate 5,189 of JBDTVD010000257.1, forward strand.
CTATTGGAGATGGTAAAAAGATGATGGTGTTTCCAGTGCCTTCAAATTATTGTATTACAGTAGATAATAATGCGGACTACCAGGTTTTTAAATACCACAAGTACCAGTATCTTTCCGATACCACATGGCTGGAGTTTATTATATATGCAGGTCGTCATCCTTCACCTGTATATAAAGAATATAAAAAGGAAAAAAGCGCAGCA
>JBDTVD010000258.1:0-5352 GCA_040007375.1 Bacteroidota bacterium
TATGCACAATAATAGCTGCTCCTGCACGCGGCCCATTTCCATGAATGATATTCAAAACACCTGCAGGCAATCCTGCTTCCAAACATAATTCAGAAAGAAGATATGCTGTCATTGGAGTAATCTCACTTGGTTTTGCAATCACACAATTCCCTGATGCAAGTGCCGGTGCAATTTTCCAGGTAAATAAATAGAGAGGAAGATTCCATGGTGAAATACATCCTGCAATACCGATTGGCTGACGTAACGTGTAATTGATGGCCAGATCTTCTGTTGCATGCGCTTCCGTTGCAAGATGAATTGCACCTGTTGCATAAAAATGAAAGTTGGCTGCTGCACGTGGAATGTCAACTTGTTTTGCAAGAGAAACAGGTTTACCATTATCAATACTTTCTGCCAATGCAAGCCGATCCAGATTCTGATTTATGAGATCACTTATTTTTAAAAGATAAGAAGAACGTTCTGCAACAGGCATTGAACTCCACCCCGGAAAAGCAGCCTTTGCAGCAGCAACAGCATGCTCTACATCGTTCTCATCACTATCAGGAATGAGTGAATACACTTGACCTGTTGATGGATTATAATTATCCATATATAAACCACCTGATGGATCAACCAGTTTTCCGTTTATATAATTTTTGATTTTCTGCAGTGCCATAATTTTATTTCGAGGGTACAAAATAAGTGTATTTTTGGGAGTATTGATTTTGATGGCCCGTTTTTTTTATAATGATGATCAATCGTCTCTCCCGAAAGTAACTCTTAGCTTCACATACCATTGTAAATTGCTTCCTCTTAATTTATAACCTAACAATAAAACATCTGTTTCTCTGTAGTATATTTGGATCAGAAATAACAACCAACATTTTTACTGATTATACATTCACTATGCCTCAATATAAAGGTGTTATTAAAAGCAAACTTCCGAAAGCAGGAACTACCATTTTTACAATTATGTCGGGCCTTGCTAATGAAACCGGTGCGATTAATCTCAGCCAGGGATTTCCGAATTTTGAAGTAGCTCCCAAATTGATCGAACTTTATTACAAAGCACTGAAAGCAGGACACAATCAATATGCACCGATGCAGGGAGTGATGTCGTTGCGTGAACGCATTGCTGCAAAAATGGAAGATCGTTTTTCTGCTATATATAATCCGGAAAAAGAAATTACCATAACAGCAGGCGGAACACAGGCTATATATACTGCTATTGCTGCTGTGATCCAGGAAGGTGATGAAGTGATTGTTTTTGAACCTGCATACGACAGTTATGTTCCGGCTATTGAACTTGCTGGTGGAAGAGCCATTCACGTTCATCTCCATCCGCCTGATTACCGCATCAACTGGAATGAAGTAAAGAAGCTGGTGAATCAGCGCACGAAGATGATTATGATCAACACTCCGCAGAATCCTTCCGGCAGCATTCTTACTGCAAAGGATATGATACAGCTGGAGAAAATTACAGCCTCCAGTGATATTATTGTGCTGAGTGATGAAGTGTATGAACACATTATATTTGATGGTTATGAACATCAAAGCGTGGCACGTTTTCCTGCATTGGCTGAAAGAAGTTTTATTATATATTCATTCGGAAAAACTTTTCATGCAACAGGATGGAAAATGGGTTATTGTGTTGCACCGGAACAGCTGATGGCAGAATTCAGAAAGGTGCATCAGTTCCAGGTGTTTTCTGTGAACACTCCCTTACAACATGCACTTGCAGAATTTATGTCGGATAAAAATAATTATTCAGGCCTTGAAAAGTTTTACCAGGAGAAGCGCGATTATTTTCTGAAGTTATTAAAAGGCTCAAAGTTTAAAGCGTTGCCCTGTTACGGATCGTATTTTCAATTGCTTGATTTTAAAAAGTTGAGTACAATGAAGGATACTGAATATGCCATTAAACTCACTAAAGAAAATGGTGTGGCATCCATTCCCGTTTCTGTATTTTATAATGTTCCGGTTGATAATAGTCTGTTGCGGTTTTGTTTTGCTAAGGATAATGAAACACTGGAAAAGGCAGCAGAAAAATTGTGTGCAATCAGTTAATTATTTTCTATATATAAATTTATGGCGAAAAATATCCGTGTTACACTTGTTCAGCAACCATTGATATGGGAAAATGTACAGGCAAATCTTTATCATTTTCATGAATTACTACATTCATTAAAAAAAGGAAGCACTGATGTTATTGTATTACCGGAAATGTTTAATACCGGTTTCTCTATGTATGCATCACATCTTGCAGAGCCGGAAGGTGGACCAACAATGTTATGGATGGCAGAAACAGCAGCAACAAAACGTGCAGCAGTTTGCGGCAGTTTGATGATTAAAGAAAAAAAGAAAATATATAACCGCTTTGTATGGATGTATCCTGACCTGAGTTATAACACTTATGATAAACGTCATCTTTTCAGAATGGGAAAAGAGAATGATGTGTTTACCGCAGGACGTGAAAGTGTTTTGATTGAACACAATGGCTGGACCTTCTGCCCGCAGGTTTGTTACGATTTGCGTTTCCCGGTATGGAGTCGTAACCGTTTAAAAAAATTAAGTGATACACAGGTTGCTCCAGAATATGAAGTGTTGTTGTATGTTGCCAACTGGCCTAAAGTAAGAAGCTATGCATGGAATCAATTATTGATTGCACGTGCTATAGAAAATCAATGTTATGTTGTTGGTGTGAACAGAACCGGTAAAGATGGAAATAAATTAGAATACGGAGGAGATTCAGTTGTGATTGATCCGTTGGGAGAAAAAATAAATAAATTAAAAGGAGTAAAACCAGGAATAGAAACAGTAACACTGAATGCAAAACACATTACAAAATTACGTCAGGATTTTCCTGTGCTGATGGATGGAGATCAGTTTAGAGTTTATTGAAAGCAGTGATGAGGTGATTATGTGATGAGGTAATGAAGTGTATTTTTCTTTTCACTTCATCCCTCTGGTTCCGGAGTCTTCGCCGGAATCCTTTTCAAAAAATAACAATGATTGAAAAAACATTCATCCAGACTCCTGGCTGGAAACATAATTTGTTTGTGATTGAAGTTTTTACTCCGGCGTGGACGCCGCAATCATTACAACATAATCATCTTTCAAGCATTCCGGCGAAGACGCCGGAACGAGAGTTAAAAAGAATATCGAATATTGAACAAGGAATTATGAATATCGATGTGGAGATGTTTTCAATCATAATAAATCATCAATATATAATGATCCGTGTTCTTTTATTCCACACTTATTCTTCTTCCCACCCTTCCACTCTTCTTATTATTTCTCCAAATGGAGAAATAATAAGACTGTATTTTTCCAAATAGTTTTCCGCAGGAACCGTTCTTTCAATTAAATTGTACGTTTTGATAATCACATTATCCTCTGAATCAAATTTTAAAGGGTAGAAGTTTTTGTTTCCAAAATTTCTTATAACATATCGTCCCGATTCTCTAAATTGTGAATCTATGATTACAAGCTTCACAGTATCGTAGCTGCTTAGGGAGTCATAACCAAACATAGCGAAAAACCCATTTTTAGAAAACGATGATACATAGTAAAAATTAAAAAATTCAGGGCTTATGAATTGCAATCTTCCATATTTATCAAATAGAGAAAACTTCCATGAACCATCCATTCCTTCCCAATCATCAGTGGAACCTCTTACCGTTGCGAAACGGCCATCATCAGCGAGAACTAAGCTTCCCCGAATGGTATCTGTTTTAGTAATTGAAGAATCACCATTCAGTTTATATAACGTGAATTCATTTCTTTCCTCACGTCCCAATCTTTTAAAAACTGCGACAAGATTTTGTGAAGACGAAAATATTACTCTTTCATATAATTCACATTTTCTTTTTATTATCTTATTATTTTTTTTAAAATATAGATAACGTAACGTATCAAATGGTGAAGGAGAAATTCCATTTTGATTAAGATACTGAATTGTATTATTAGTTATCAGATGTTGATTTTCACTCGTAATACTATCAAGCTGAATTCCATCTGCTGTTTTGAAAATTTGTGTTTCATTGTGAGAAATATCGACTTTGGGAGAACAACCATTAAAACAAAAAACAATGAAAAACAGAAGTAATAGTTTGAGAACTATGTAGGGTTTGCTTCTCATGGTATTCATTAATATTCTTTTATAAGAACGCAGTTCATTCTGATTTATTAGGATGAACCATCATCATTTGCCTTCAACTTTAATGTATCATTTTAAACGCAGAGAAAATATATCTTGATACTTGTGTCTTGATACTATTACTTCACACCATACTCCGAAAGTAAATACACTAACGCCGCCATGCCTGCTGCACCAAGTTCGAGTTCTCTTCTATTTACTTTATCAAACGTATCACTGGCTGCATGATGATAATCAAAGTAACGTTGTGAATCAGGGATCAATCCAATCATCATCGTTCCCTGGTCTTTCAAATGATCAATATCAGATCCGCCATGACCATAACTCCAGTCGTAAAGTCCCCATGGTAATAATAAGTTTTTCCACTTCATAATATTCTCTGCTTTTACAGTATCTCCCTGAAAAGAAAATCCCTGTGGTGTTGCACCTCCACCATCACTTTCCAAGGCTGCAATTACTTTTTCGTTTTTTGCTTTGCATTCAGCAGCATATTTCTCTCCACCTTTTCCGCCATTTTCTTCATTCATAAAAGCAACACAACGAATAGTTCTTTTCGGTTTTATATTTAAAGCTTTTAATAAACGAATTACTTCCATTGATTGCACCACACCGGTTCCGTCATCATGAGCACCATCCCCTGTTTCCCATGCATCCAGATGTCCGCCAACAGTAATTATTTCATCAGGATACATGCTTCCTTTAATTTCAGCAATTACATTATGCGATGGAGCATCAGGAAGTTTTTTGCAGGATGCTTTATATATAACTTTAAGATCAGGATTTGTTTTGATAGCCTCACTTAATTTCTTTGCACCAACGGTACTTACAGCACATGCAGGAATTTCAGGAAGTGAATCATAATCGGCCATGCTACCTGTGTGAGGAAAATCATCATAACTCAGCGTAACGGAACGAACAATTACACCAACAGCACCATACTTCGATGCACGATTAGCTCCTGCCCAACGATACATCACTGCTTCACCATAAGCATGAAATGTATTGTAATATTCAGGATTCATCGGATGATTATAAAAAAACGATTTTCCCTTTTACTTTTTCTCCCAGTTTTTCCAGCTCATCAAAATCTTTTACTTCAACAACAGATGCCTTTAATCCTTCTGCAGAAGTACCAACACTTCTTCCCAATGCACAAACAGAAATTGCAGTTTTTGTTTTTCCTGTTTCTATATATGCTGATTCTTTTTCTCCAC
>JBDTVD010000259.1:0-5343 GCA_040007375.1 Bacteroidota bacterium
GCATTTGATTTTTCAGAAAAGGAATTGGCAGACATTGCTTTTGCAATTCGTGAAAAAGTTTTCGTGCAGGAACAAAAAGTAGATCAGAGAGAGGAATATGACAGTCATGAAGAAGAATCAAAACATTACCTGATTTATGACGATGCTGTTCCTGTTGGTACGGCACGCTGGCGTACTACATCAAACGGAATTAAACTCGAACGTTTTGCAATTTTACCGGTGCACAGAAAGAAGGGTGCAGGAATTACACTGGTGAAAAAAGTACTTGATGATGTTCTTGTTTTTAATAAACCCATATATCTGAATTCACAGGTTGCTGCAATGAATTTATACAGAAGAGCTGGATTTAAGGAGGAAGGTGAATTATTTTATGAAGCCAATATTCCTCATTATAAAATGACTTATCAGGGTTAAAATGATCCTGATATTTTATGCCGCACCATGCTCTGAACCTTCCCGGCCTTAGTATCCGGTATTATCAGGTAAGTAACAGCATCTGTTCTTTTTACAGGAGTGAAACGTAAGTAAAGCACTTCATTTTTTCTCTTTACAGCAAGCTCAATAATTTCCGGTGAAATATTCTGACGGAAATACCTGTCGAACAACCGTACTAAATTTGACCTTCCGATTTTATTGTCATTCACTGATAATAATTCATCACCCACTTTAAATCCGAAATAAATGTTTTCATTCATCAGCCTGATCTGGTTTTCATCAGGAAAATAACGCAATTCAATAGGACCGGATTTATATATATCAGCAGTTTCTTCATCAAAATAAAGTAAACCTGACTTACCAAGCAGTTCATCATAATTCAAAGCTTTTTGTCCTGATATATAATCATCAAAAAAAGATTTTAATTCGGGATTCACCAGCGCAATAATTTTATCTATCAGCTCTTCATCATTAAAGGGTTTGCCCTGCGGAAATTCAGTCAACAATGCAAGCACTGTTTTTTTAAGATCTGAATTACCATCTGTAAGTGTGATGATCTGCATATCAAGAAACCAGGCCAGCAATGCACCTTTTGAATATACATCAAGATACAAATCCTGTTGTTTCGGAAGCAGCACATTTTTACTCATGTCAGTCATAGAAAATAATGGAAAAGATGCAGCACGTTGTATTTTATCCGACATGGACTCAAGGAAATCCTGCTCAGTAATGAGATGTGACTTCATCAATGCCTGCATGGATAAATATTCTGTTACTCCTTCATACAACCATAAATGTTCTGACATTTTCGGAAAGCGAAAATCAAAATCTTCTATCTCTTTACTATGCAGCTGCAATGGAGTGATGGTGTGAAGAAATTCATGTGCACAAACTTCTTCCACCTGCGATTTCAAATCAATTTCATATGCAGCTTCAGGAAGAAAATAAAAGGAACAATTCCGGTGTTCCAGCGCACCATGTCCACCAAGACCAACTGATGAAGTCATAATCTTTTGATCATCGGAAGAAAAATAAAACAGAAAATAATATTCGTCAACAGGAAGAAAACCCAGGAAATGATGAATACCTGCCAGAAGTGGAGCAAGGTAGGAGGTAAGTTGTTCAGAATGTACTTTGCCGGAAGCGGAATAAACACTAATATATATCTTACTATCATTTATGGTGAATGAGGTGGTATCAGGAACACAATACATAACAGGATTGTCAGACAGCTCACGATAATTTTTTGCTGAAATTAAATCTTCAGAAGAAGAAATTATTTTTTTAGTGAGATGTGTACTGCCAAACATGGCATCCTGTTTTTTATAGGTAATTTCATAGGAAAGATTCTGCATTCCTTCAAAATATCCAAAGAATGCAAAGTTGTTGATCACAAAATTTTTATCCTTTTCAATATTAGTTCCACTTGCCTGGAAAACTGCGTTGGATGAACCTCTGTCATCCCAGGTGTCATTGATCCAGTATTCAATTCGACGCAGAGTGGTTGCATTATCAATTATAAAATCACGATTTTCATTAATGGTGTGATGCATTTTTTTTCCGTTGGCATCGTAAGCTGTAAAATCATCAATAAACCTTCCGTAATTCTCCAGCGCATAACTTCCCGGTGCTGCAGCAGGCATTACATAAGTTATTTTCTGCTCAGTAATTTCAGGAGTAGTAAGTATGATTTTCACTTTATCCTTACGAACAGCATTAAGATCAACAGTAAAATGGTATCCCTGGCCATGAAGTTCTCCAGCTATCAATAAAAAAAACAAAACTATTTTCCTCATCATTATATATAATATTCAACGCGTTAACAAAATCAGATGATAACATCCTATTTACGATATTAGCCAGCTTTTATTGCACTAATGTAAGGATGAATAACGAAACTTTAAAAGTGAAGGCAGGTTATCGTGATATCTGGAAAATATCATGGCCGATTATGATCAGTGGCCTGGCGAATACTGTTATTAATTTTATGGATATTGCTTTTGTTTCCCATGTTGGTGAAACAGAACTGGCTGCATCTGCAATTGGTGGAGTTTTTTATTTTGTGATGGTGATGCTTGGTGTGGCAATCGGAATTGGTTCGCAGATTATGATTGCACGAAAAGCAGGAGAGAACAAACCACTTGAAATAGGAAATATTTTCGATCATAGTGTGTTGTTACTTGTTGGTGCCGGCTTATTGATGATGGCTGTTACTTACCTGGCAGCACCATTATTTATAACAGGCATTCTCACTTCACCGGAAGTTGCAGCTGCAGCAGTTGTTTATCTCAAAGCACGTTCATGGGGAATTGTTTTAATGATGGTGCTTGTAGCAACACGTTGTTTATTTACAGGTATTGGTCAGACACGCATCATCGGTTATACAACAGGTTTGATGATGGTGATAAATTTTATCCTTGGTTACGCACTTACATTCGGACATTTCGGATTGCCTGCATGGGGAATCAAAGGTGTTGGAACAGCGTCTGCAATTTCCGAATCAGCAGCAGCACTGTTTGCAGTGTGTTATTCAATGAACAAAAAATCATTAAAGGACTTTCATCTATTCCGTTTCCGCACATTGGAATTACCACTGTTTGCACAGATATTTAAACTTTCTGCACCAATTGTATTGCAACATTTTTTATCTATGGGTTCGTGGTTTCTGTTCTTTGTATTGATTGAAAAATTAGGAAAACATGAACTGGCTATTTCCAATGTGGTAAGAAGTATATATATGGTGCTGATGACACCCATCTGGGGATTTTCGCAGGCAGCCAATACTATGGTGAGTAATATTATAGGACAGAAATTGTTTTCCGGCGTGATACCTTTGTGCAGGAGAATAATTAATATGAGTTTTATTACCAGTGTGATTACGGTAATTCTTGTTGTTTCATTTCCGGGACCATTACTAAGCCTGGTAACAACTGATGCAAACGTTATGCATGATTCAATTCCAAGCCTGCTGATTATCTGTGGTGCAACTTTATTCTTTAGTATCTCTATTGTATTGTTAAGCGGCGTTTCCGGAACCGGTGATACAAGGGCTGCAATGATGATTGAATTAATTAATATTGCTGCATATCTGCTGTTTATTATTTTATGTTCAAGTGTTTTTCATTCGCGTGTGGAAATTGTATGGTTGTCGGAAGTTCAGTACTGGATACTCATGGGGATTTTCTCTTATTTGTATCTTCGGAGTCGCAAATGGGAGAAACGAATTGACCTGGCGGAGTAATAAGTATCTTCACCACATAACATTTTAATCATTCAATCAAATAAAATGAATAGCATCCGTTCACTTCTGATTCTTCTGATTATTGCAGTTACAGGTTGTAGTAAAAAAACAGCAACAGTAGAAAATAAGGATGAATTTTCCGGAAAAGGATATACGGCTGCAACTATATATATGCCGGAAGGAATGGCAGGTTGTCCATTCCTTATTAAAACAACTAATTTCACACTTGAACCATTAAATCTTCAGGAAGAATTCAAGCAGGATAGTATGCAGGTGTGGGTGAAGTATCACAAAGAAAAAGGCATGATGAGTGTTTGCATGATGGGTGATATTATTACGATAGACGATATTCAGCACAGAAAATAATGCGCATCATTTTTCTAGGCACTCCAACGTTTGCTGTTCCATCATTAAAAATTCTGGTGGATAATGGTTATGATATTGCCGCTGTAATTACTGCTCCTGATAAACCCGCAGGACGAGGACAGAAACTACAGATTTCCGAAATAAAAAAATATGCTCTTGAAAATGGATTAAATATTCTGCAGCCGGAGAAACTTAAGGATGAAGCATTTTTAAATAATGTAAAAGAATTACATGCAGATCTTCAGATTGTAGTTGCGTTCCGTATGATGCCTGATGCATTATGGAATATGCCAAAGCATGGAACAATTAATCTTCATGGTTCTTTACTTCCACAATATCGTGGTGCTGCACCTATTCAACGTGCTGTTATGAATGGTGAAAAAGTAACCGGTGTTACCACGTTCTTTCTTAAACATGAAATTGATACAGGAAATATAATTTTCAGAGAAGAAGTAATTATTGGTGATGATGAAAATGCAGGAGAACTGCACGATAGAATGATGCACGTTGGTGCTGAACTGATTCTTAAAACTGTGAAAGCAGTTGAAAATAATTCTATAGAATTGAAAGAGCAATCTTCATTTGTAAAGGCCGGAGAAGTGTTGCATCATGCACCAAAAATATTTCGTGATGATTGCAGGATGGATTTTTCGAAAAGTGTAAAGCATTTATATAATCAGGTTCGTGGTTTGGCTCCGTTTCCTGGTGCTTTCTTCGAAATAAAAAATGAGAATGGTGAACCCACTTTGATTAAAGTATTCAAAGCAGAGATAGAAGAAAAATCTGTTTTCATGACGCATCACCTCGTAACAGATCATAAAACTTTTATCAGGATAAGTGCTGCTGATGGAATTCTTTCACTGCTGGAAATTCAATGGCCGGGAAAGAAAAGGATGTCAGTTCAGGAATTTCTGCGTGGACATTCTATCGATGAAAATGCCACTATTTTGTAAAGCAGTCTCATTAAGGAAATGATGAATGTTCTAAACTTCGCTTTGTTTAAAATTCAAAGTGAAAAGTGTAATTCAACTCTTATTAATTAACAAATTTGCATTCCTACAAGGGAAGAAACGGCAGTTAGCAGTTGTGCCTGTTTTTGGGATAGACAAATGAAAAAGATAGTTGTATTTACCGGTGCCGGAATCAGTGCGGAAAGTGGAATCAATACATTTCGTGATAGTGGCGGATTGTGGGAGCAATATCGTATTGAAGATGTAGCAACGTTGCAGGCATGGTTTAAGAATCAGGAACTGGTGCTGAATTTTTATAATCAACGACGGAAACAGGTGCTGGAAGCCCAA
>JBDTVD010000260.1:0-5331 GCA_040007375.1 Bacteroidota bacterium
ATAGACTGAAATATTTCCGTGAATACTTCCTGCGTTATATCTTCTGCATCTTCCGCATGTTGAACAATACTTAGCGAAGTATTATATATTTTACTGCCATATTGCTTTACCAGCAATTCAAAAGAGGTGATATTACCTTCCTTAAGACGTGCAATAAATGATTCTTCCTGCAATTATTTTTTTATTTTGAAATGATGCACTTCTTCTCCTCTTTACTAAATTACCTCATCACTTTGCATGCAAAGAAATAGAAATTTCCAAAACTTTAATTACCGGATTTCGTAAACCGCTTCTGTTAAAATTTTAATCGGTAATAATCATGCACCGGTTTTGGTGTTATTCCATAACAATTCTATGAAAAGCAAATCGACTAAAGGAAAGAAAAAAGCAGCATCTGCATGGATCATTTTACTGATAATTGTTTTGATTGGTGCTATGTTGACCAGAACATTCAAACCTGCAGTAACCCACACTACAGAGCAGAAAAAAGCTGCTGTTAAGTGATGCAGATTATCCTCTGAAAAATCCCGTAACCTCCATGCCATTGCAACGTATAATAAGCTATGCAACGAAAAAGAATGGGAATGAGGATGGTTCAGCGAACCACACAGGTGCAGGGATTAAGACAGCGCAGAATTGTAGCAATTACTTCTGTTGCTTTATTGTTGATTTTTGGTACCGTATTTTTAATTAATATATTTAAGCAGGAGGAAGCTTTTGCTGCCAATGCTGTTGTTTGGACAAACGGTAATGGGAATAACAACTGGAGTGATCCCTTAAACTGGAATACAGGTGCAGTGCCCGGAACAAATGATATTGCAACATTTTCTACATCATCTGCCAACTGTTCTATAAATGCCAATGTAAGTGTTAGTGGAATTTCCATTGCTTCCGGTTATTCAGGAATTGTAACACAGCCTGCAGGAAAAACTATTACACTTGCTTCTTCCGGTTTTAATCAGGCAGGAGGAACTTTTGTTGGTGGTACATCAACCATTGATATTAATTCAGGAACATTTACTTTGAGTGGAGGAGCTTTCACTTCTACTTCAGGAGGATTATATATAGGAGGTAATTTCTCTGCAAATACAACATTGTTCACACATTCAGGTGGAACGTTTAATGCCAACAACGCTTCTGTAGTTTTTGATCCTGCAATGACAGCCTGGTCTGGAGCACCAACATTTACTGTTGATGTAATTAATTCAACTTCCTTTTATAATGTAACAGTAAATGCTTCAACATGCTGTAACGCTGCAATATTTGCAACAGCGGCAGGTGATACAATAGATGTTACCAATGATCTTACACATGCCGATGGATTTATTTCCGGAACACTGGAGGTGAAAAATAATTTAACAATTAATGCAAATACGGATGGTGGAACAGGAACGATAGTAATGAATGGAACAGGTGCACAAACTTATTCAACAGTGGGAACACATCGCACCTGCCAGATATATATAGATAAATCATCAGGAACATTTACTCCTGCTGCAGCAACCAATCTTTATATGCAGAAACTGACTGTTGCAAACGGAAGCTTTACTGCACCAACAGGAACTATGGCAATTGGTGGAAATTTTTCAGTCAATCAAACATTACTTACACACAGTGGAGGAACTTTTAATGCAAATGGAGGAACTGTTTTATTTGATCCTGCTATGACATCATGGATAGGATCTCCAACATTTACAATTGATGTTTTAAATTCTACTTCCTTCTATAACGTAAACCTGAAAGCTTCCAGCTGTTGCAACACTGCAATAATTGCTACAGCTGCTGGTGATACAATTGAATCAACAAATGATCTGTCGCATCAGGATGGATTCCTGTCGGGATTGTTTGAAGTGAAAGGAAATCTTTCTGTAAGTGCCGGCACTGATGGTGGTAGCGGAAGTATAATTGTGGATGGAACAGGAGCACAAACTTTCTCAGCAACCGGAATACATCGCACCTGCCAGATATATATAGATAAACCTTCCGGAGCATTTACTCCCGTTGGAGCAACTGATTTATATACACAGGCACTTACACTTGCAAACGGATCATTTACCGCACCGTCAGGAATACTTGCTGTTGGAGGAAGTCTTTCTGTGAACCAGAACTTATTTACACAAACAGGAGGAACCTATAATGCAAACAACGGTACACTACTTATTGATCCAACCGTAAATTCATGGATCGGTTCACCAACATATACTCTGGATGTATTAAGTACAACCTCTTTATATAATATCGAATTAAAAGGTGCTTCCTGTTGCAATACAGCAATTATTACAACTGCATCCGGTGATACAGTTAAAGCAACAAATAATCTCACGCATTCAGATGGATATATTTCCGGTTTGTTCGATATTAAAAATGATTTGAATGTTGCCGCAAATACGGATGGGGGTGATGGAACTATTTTCATTACAGGAACAGGAACAGAAACGTACAACACAACGGGCACACATCGTACCTGTCAGGTATATATAAACAAAGCATCCGGTACATTTGTTCCGGGTGGATCAACCACTGATTTATATACACAAAGGTTTACACTTGCAAACGGTTCCTTCACTGCACCAACAGGTAATCTTGCTGCAGGGGGCAGATGGGGAGTCAGTCAGACATTATTTACACATTCAGGTGGAACGTATAATGCCGGAAATGGAACGTTGTTGATTGACCCTACTGTTAATTCATGGGTTGGATCTCCTACTTTTACAATCGATGTATTAAGCAGTACCTCTTTATATAATTTAAATCTGAAAGCCGTAACATGCTGCAACACGGCCACTATTACAACTGCCTCAGGTGATACGGTAAAGTCAACAAATGATTTTACTCATTCCGATGGATATATATCCGGTATTTTTGAATTTAAAAACAATCTTATAGTTGCTGCAAATACGGATGGTGGTAATGGAATATTGATTGCAGACGGAACAGGTGCACAAACTTTCACTACAACCGGCACTCACCGTTCAGCGCATTTATATATAAATAAATCAGCAGGAACATTTACTGCTGCTCCCGGAACAACTGCATTATATGTTCAGCAGTTTACACTGGCAAATGGTTCTTTCACTGCACCAACAGGTACTCTTGCAATCGGAGGAGGTTGGGCAACCAATGCAACTTTACTTACACATTCCGGTGGAACATTTAATCCTAACAATGGAACTGTACTAATTGATCCTGCAGTAAACAGCTGGGTAGGTTCTCCTACTTTCACTTTAGATGTTTTAAATAATACGTCTTTATACAATCTTACACTGAATGCATCAACGTGTTGTAATCTCGCTACAATTGCAACAGCTGCAGGAGATACTGTGGAAGCCGTAAATGACTTAACACATTCTGATGGATTTATGACAGGATTGTTTGAAGTAAAAAACAATTTAATTGTAAATGCTAATACAGATGGTGGATCAGGAACTATAATTGTTGATGGAAGCGGCGCACAAACTTATGCAACATCAGGCACGCATCGAACATGTATGGTACTGGAAAATAAATCAGCAGGATCATTTGCTGCAGCAGGAGGAACAACATCATTTTATATAGCAGGTTTTTCATTGGTAAACGGAAGCTTTACTGCACCAACAGGTATATTTAATATAGGTGGACCGTGGGCAACCAATGCAACTTTATTTACTCAATCAGGAGGAACTTATAATCACAACAACGGAACACTTTGCATTAATCCAACAGTGTCATCATGGGTTGGTTCGCCAACTTTCACACTTGATGTTCTTCCGTCAACTTCCTTTTATAATGTAAATATAAATGCAGCTACGTGTTGTAATACTGCTACGTTTACCACTGCAGCTAATGATACGATTGATGTTACCGGATCATTATTATATACAGATGGAAGATCAACTGCAACAGTGGAAGCATCAGGAGATGTTACCGTGATGTCAACACATGACAGTGGAAGCGGGAAACTTATTTTCAAAGGAAGCAGCAATCAGACCTTTGATCTCAGCGGCGCAACAGCATTATTTGATGGTGATATTGTTGTAAATAAAACAAGTGGAAAAGTTACTCTTGCATCTGCATGCATTTTAAATGTTGCCACACAACGAATGACTTTCACAAAAGGAATTGTTGTTTCCACTGCAGCTAATCTTCTTACTTTCGGAGATAACTTCACTGTTTCAGGAGCAAGTGACAGCAGTTTTGTTCAGGGTCCGGTGAGTAAAATAGGGAATGATATTTTTACTTTTCCAATCGGAGCAAACGATACCATTTATGCATCACTCCGTATTTCTGCTCCATCAACAACTGCCAGTCAGTACACAGCAGAATATATACACAACGATCCAAACTCATCATATAATCGAAGTTCAAAAGATGCTGCATTGAATAAAGTAAGTTCCTGCGAATACTGGACATTAAACCGTGATGCAGGTGTTTCTCCAATAAGTGTAACATTAAGCTGGAACAGTCCGCGTAGTTGTGGTGTATATGTTCCTGCTGATTTAAGAGTTGCACGATGGGATGGAACTGCGTGGCGCGACCAGGGAAATGGTGGAGCTGCGGTTACAGGAAATTCGGGAACATTACCAAGCAGTGGAACGATGAGCAATTTTGGTCCGTACAGTCTGGGATCATCAACAGCAAATAATGCATTGCCAATTGAACTGGTGAGTTTTACAGCTATATATAATAATGGAAATGTAGATCTGAAATGGATAACAGCATCAGAAAAAGATAATGATTATTTCACCATTGAAAAATCACGCACGCTGGATGATATCACCGAAGTGAAAAGGGTGGATGGTGCAGGTACAAGTGTAATTGCAATTACCTATGCTGACTTTGACGACGATCCTTTTGATGGACTTTCTTATTACCGTTTAAAGCAAACAGATTTTGATGGAAAATTTGCTTACTCTGACTGGGTAAAAGTTCTTGTAAACAAAGTGAATGGTATTCCAATGGTGAAAATATTTCCAAATCCTTGTGATGGAAATAATATCAATCTCGAAATAACTGATCTCGAAAATGTATCATTAAACATCAGGGTAAGTGATCTGTCCGGAAAAAATATTTTCTCCAATACAATTACTGTAGAATCCAGTAATGAAATCCGTCCGTTAGGTCAGCCGCAACAATTACTGCCAGGCACTTATGTTGTTAGTATTATAGGGGATGATAATAAGTTCAGTTATAAGCTTGTTGTTAAGTAAGTGATTAGGTGATTAAGTGATTAAGTGATTAAGTGCATTTTTCTTCTCTGGTTCCGGCGTCTTCGCCGGAATCTATTTTAAAAAATATTAATAATTGAAAATACATTTATCCAGACTCCTGGCTGGAAGATGATTTATTTGATTG
>JBDTVD010000261.1:0-5317 GCA_040007375.1 Bacteroidota bacterium
TCCTGATCATCATCCTGTTTATTATGGAATGAATACACAGGAGTTTAATGACCTCAAAAACATTATCAGCAGAAAAACATTTGATAGTTCAAGACTGGCTATTGCTAAGGAAGCAATCAGAAGTCAAAGCATGAACAGTCGTCAGATATCTGAAATCCTGGATTTGTTGTCTTTCGATTCTTCCCGTCTGGAATTTGCAAAATATGCTTACCGTTATGTAGCTGATCCTTCTTCTTTCTACCTGACCTATGATCGTTTTTCATTTGAAAGCAGTGTAACAGAACTTATTGATTATATAGATCAGAATTCATAGAAGTGGTTGGTTGTTTTTTAAAGAGGTCCTGCCGGAAAGCAGGGCCTTTTTTATTGCCGGTATTGTTATGTGTAAAATGATTTTGAACAGTAGCCCTGCAAAAGAAAAACTTTCTGCAGGATGACTTATCTTTATGACCGGAAATTTCATACGGACGATGGAAAAACAAACGGAAATCCTGGAGAGTGTAATTATAAAATTTGCCGGTGATTCCGGTGATGGAATGCAGTTAACCGGTACTCAGTTTACCAATACTGCAGCCTTATTTGGAAATGATCTCAGCACATACCCTGACTTCCCTGCGGAGATTCGTGCTCCACAAGGAACACTGGCAGGAGTATCAGGTTATCAGCTCCATTTTGGAAGTGTTAATATATATACACCGGGAGATCGCTGTGATGTGCTGGTGGCAATGAATGCTGCAGCCTTAAAGGCAAATCTCCGGCATCTTCGTTTAAGCGGAGTGATAATCGCAAATACAGATGGATTTGATCCTAAGAATCTTCGTCTGGCTGGTTTTGCTGATGGTGACAATCCATTGTTAAACGGATCACTGGAAAAATACCAGGTGATTACTATGGATGTTACAAAAATGACACGCACTGCACTTACGGATTCCGGACTTGGTACGAAGGAAATCGACAGGGCAAAAAATATGTTTGTTCTGGGATTTTTATACTGGATGTATAACCGTGGAATGGAAAACAGTGTTAAGTTTCTGGAAGAAAAATTTTCTAAAAAACCGGATATACTTGCTGCTAATCTGAACGTATTAAAAGCAGGATATAATTTCGGTGATACCAGTGAAACTTTTACGACACGCTACAAAGTAAATCCTGCTCCAATGCCTCCCGGAACTTACCGGAATATTATGGGAAATCAGGCTGCAGCAATGGGATTAATTGCCGCTTCTCAAAAAGCAGGAATTGATCTCTTTTATGGAACTTATCCAATCACTCCTGCTTCAGATATTTTGCATGAGTTAGCAAAGTATAAAAATTTTGGTGTTCGCACATTTCAGGCAGAAGATGAAATTGCCGCAATCTGTTCAACTATTGGTGCTGCTTTCGGAGGTAAACTGGCTGTTACTGCATCATCAGGTCCTGGTATTGCTTTGAAAGGAGAAGCAATGGGTCTTGCTGTGATGCTGGAGTTGCCACTGCTGATAATAAATGTACAACGTGGCGGACCATCAACCGGTCTTCCTACTAAAACGGAACAAAGTGATCTCTTCCAGGCATTGTATGGAAGAAATGGTGAAGCACCAATGCCTGTTGTTGCTGCAAGTTCTCCGGGCGATTGTTTCAGTGCTATTTATGAAGCATGCAGAATTGCACTGGAATATATGACTCCGGTAATTTTTCTTAGTGATGGATATATTGCAAACGGAAGTGAACCGTGGCGTTTTCCAACTGCTGATAGTTTAAAGCCACTAACGGTAAAGTTTACTAAAGATAAAAATGCTGATAAGTATCTTCCTTATAAAAGAGATGAGAACTTAAGTCGTCCATGGGCCATACCCGGAACAAAAGGTTTGGAACACCGCATCGGTGGACTTGAAAAACAACATGAAACCGGGAACATCAGTTATGATCCGGAAAATCATGAATTCATGGTTCGTATGCGTGAAGCTAAAACGGAGAAGGTTGCTGATTCTATTCCAATGCAGCAATTTGATAGTGGAAAAGAAAATGGAAAACTACTTGTTGTTGGCTGGGGTTCTACTTATGGTGCAATTAAAAGTGCATGTATTGAAGCAAGGAATAAAGGATATGAAGTAAGTCATATTCAGATTCGTCACCTCAAGCCATTTCCAAAAAATTTAGGAGAAATACTTTTCAATTTTGAGAAAGTCCTTATTCCTGAAATGAACACTGGTCAGTTATCAAAAATCATTCGTGATAAATTTATGATACCTGCCATACCAATGAATAAGATTCAAGGTGTACCATTTGCATCCGGAGAAGTTTTTGCAAAAATTGAAGAAATTTATCTTCAGAAATAATATATATAATCAGTAAAAATAGTTTTATCATTCCCATACATACGGATTGAATTCACTAAAAATAAAAAGCATACTACTATGAGTGAGATAACATCAACACCACAACCACAATTCACTTCTAAAGAACTGGTAACTGATCAGGAAGTAAGATGGTGTCCTGGTTGCGGAGATTATTCTATACTTAAACAAGTGCAGACAGTTGTTCCTGAATTAGGAATACCACGGGAAAACATTGTGTTTATTTCAGGTATCGGATGTTCATCACGCTTTCCGTATTACATGGAAACTTTTGGTATGCACAGTATCCACGGACGTGCAACAGCAATTGCAAGTGGACTGAAAGCAACACGTCCTGAATTAAGTGTATGGATTGTTACCGGTGATGGTGATTCGATGTCGATAGGAGGTAATCATTTCATACATATTCTTCGCAGAAATTTTAATGTGAATATTCTGTTGTTTAACAATGAAATTTATGGTTTAACAAAAGGACAATATTCACCAACATCGGAAGAAGGTAAGATTACCAAATCAACACCGATGGGATCTATTGATCATCCTTTTAATCCTATTGCACTGGCGATGGGAGCTGATTCAACTTTTCTTGCACGCTCAATGGATCGTGACCCTGTTCATCTGAAAGAAATGTTACGTCGTGCAAGCGCACATAAAGGAACTTCCTTCCTGGAAATTTATCAGAACTGCAATGTTTTTAATGATGGAACTTTTGAAGTTTTTACAGAGAAGTCGAGCAAGAAAGATGAAACATTGTTTATTGAAAATGGTAAGCCACTTGTTTTCGGCGCAACAGCAAATAAAGGAATTAAGCTGGATGGATTTAAACCTGTTGTTGTTGATATTGCTGAAGGTGCATCTGTAAATGATCTGTGGATTCATGATGAAACTGATCGTGTGAAAGCAGGAATATTAAGCCGCTTCTTTGATCGTAAAATAAATGAAGCACATTTTCCACGTCCGTTCGGTGTTTTTTATACAGAACAACGTTTTTGTTATGAAGATGCTTTAAACGAACAGGTAGAAACTGCAATTAAACAAAAGGGCGCCGGTGATCTTGATAAATTACTGCGCGGACGTGAAGTGTGGGAAATACATTAATTGAAATGAATAATTAAGAATGAAGAATTAATAATTGATTCGCCAACATCATAAGATTTTATCTTCTGTTATAGGGTCTTCAATAATTGCTATATGGAAATGATTAATTAAAACTAATTATTCATTTTTAATTATTAATTCTTAATTAAAATAATCCGGAGTCCCGGAAGTATTCAATAGCTGCATTTTTCAATAAGTAATCCTGTTCGCCTAACGACATTTTTGGCATCTGCTGTTTGAGTTTCCAGTGTGGCCAGCCATCTTCATCAGTTCCTTCCAGTTCATAATATCCATAAATACTAAGCAGCCTGCAGGTAGCAATGTGCATCAGATCCTGCTTCTGGTCTTTCGAATATTTCTGTTTACCCTGACCTAATTCCTGAACTCCGATCAAAAAAATAATTCCCTGTAAATCAAGATCAGCATCAAACATTTTACAAAGCATTGGTAACAGTTCATCCCAGTCTTTTTTAAGCTCTTCAACATTTTTAATATGCAACATGTGGCAAATGTATGGCTTAACAGGCAATTGAATTCCTGAAATTAAATCATATTTGCAGCATGAATAATGGATGGGGTAAATGGCTATGGGGAGGACTAGGTTGGGCAGTGGGTGGTCCGATCGGAGCTATTCTCGGATTTGCATTAGGTTCGATAAATGAAAGCCAGGTAAACAATGGCGAGACTGCTTCAACAGCACATCAGCAATCAACACCTGGTGATTTTGGTACTGCATTGCTGGTTCTTTGTGCAGCACTGATGAAAGCAGATAATCAGCTTTTGAAAAGTGAACTGGATTATGTCAGAAATTTTTTCACGCAGCAGTTCGGTGCAGAATACACGAAGGAAAGAATGCTGTTATTCCGTGAAATATTAAAACAGGATATTCAACTTGCACCGGTTTGTATGCAAATCAGGCAGCAGATTAATTATTCATCACGACTGGAATTGATGCACCTTCTTTTTGGTCTTGCCAATGCTGATAAACTTATTGAAGAGTCAGAATTAAAAGTGTTGCAGACAATTGCTGAACATACCGGTATTTCAACGGAAGATTTTAATTCCATTAAAGCCATGTTTGTAAAGGATAAAGATGCGCTATATAAAATGCTGGAGATTGAAGTGCATTCCTCCGATGAAGAAGTTAAAAAAGCATACCGTAAAATGGCAATGAAATATCATCCTGATAAACTGCATCATCTGGGGCCGGATTTTCAGAAGGATGCACAGGATAAATTCCGGAAAATAAATGAAGCATACGGAGAAATAAAAAAGCAACGTGGAATTGTCTGAGTGCAGAATGATTTATATCAACAAATAAATATATATACAGACTTTGAATTATCTCGATTTAATTATTGCAATTCCATTAATATGGGGAGCATGGAAGGGATTTCAACGCGGGCTCATTTTTGAAATAGCTATGATTATCGGATTGGTGCTGGGTATTTATCTGGCTCTGAAATTCAGTGTGTTGTTTGAAGGTGTTGCGCGTAAATATATTTCCAGCAGTGAGTCGTTTCTTCCTTATGTTTCCTTCATGCTCGTTTTTATGCTGGTAATTCTTGTGATGGTATTACTGGCCCGCTTACTTGAAGGTATTTTAAAAATGGGAAAGATTAACGGTATCAATAAAGCTGCCGGTGCATTTTTTGGGTTGATAAAATTTATTCTGATAGTAAGTATTGTTCTCACATTGTTCAAGCCTGTTGATGAACAAATACATTTACTTAAGAAAGAAATAAAAGATCAGTCGTTATTGTATGCACCTGTTGTAAAAACATCGCAATATATATTCCCTGCATTAAATGATGTAAGGGAAGTTTTCAAAAAGAAATTATAAATTATAAATTTTAAATTTTAAATTTTTTTATTCTCTATGA
>JBDTVD010000262.1:0-5298 GCA_040007375.1 Bacteroidota bacterium
TCTTTTTGCTCCGTTTAATGTGTCGGTTGTTTCTTTGGCAACTTTCCTTTTAATGATAAAATTAAGAAGCCATACTTTCCAACTTGAAATAGAATAAAAATGCGAAATTTCTACAAGTGTTTTATTATTGTCAATCTTTCTGAAAGTTGTTTCTACCGTATAGTCAGGTAACAGTTTTGTTAAACCCATCGTGTCAGAAGGTATTATCGTTACAATTTTCTCCATAGGAATAATCTCTATATCTTTTTCAATACAGGAATTTTTTCCGTCAGAAAGATGACACTGATATGAAACTCCTGCTTCACGAAACTGTTTATTGGAAATCAAGTCCACTTTATTTACTCTTGGGTGATACTCCGGAATTTTAGAAAGGTCCAGACTAAACTCCCAAACTTTTTCAAGTGTAGCATTAATTATGACTGATTGTTTCGATTGAAATTTTGGTTTCATCCTGTAGTCCATCTATCTATCTTAATAACCCAGATTCAGATAACTTTATTTCACCACCACCCTACCACTATACTGCTTATCACCGGAAATAATACTAATCAGGTAAATTCCCGGATTAACTTTCCGCAGGTTCAGTATCTCTTCTTTGGCATTATATATATATTGATGACTAACCTTTTCTCCATATATATTATAGATATTTACTTCTGCTTCTGCAAGTAACTTATCAAATGAAATTTTAAATATTCCTTCTGATGGATTTGGTGAAATGCCTGGTGATGATAAAGTTCTTTCATCAATTGATACTCCTGAGCAAAGTGTATTGGAAATCACTCCGGAACCTGTTGATTGTGATGTTGAAACAACTGTTCCGCCTGTTGAAGTCACATTAAATGAATTACCGGTAATGGTGGCAACTGTATTTTCGGCCACAGGAAGATTAGAGGCATTGCAGTTAACCATTCCAAGTGCATTTGTTTTAACAAGGTAACCACTTACATTACCACTTGTGCCTGACATATATCCTGCAGCAGCATAACCTCCGTCATTTGTTTTTACTACTGATTTGAAAGAATCATCACCACTGCCTCCATACGTCCTCGACCATTGCACATTACCAGTTGCATCTGTCTTTAATAAATAAGCATTAACATCTCCTGTACTAATATTTGTTGTCTGACCACTTAATACATATCCGCCATCATTGGCCAGTGTAACAGAATAAGTCACGTCATCACCAATGTTGCCATATGTTTTTGACCATACTTCATTTCCTGTTGAATCCGTTTTTAATAAGTAAACATCTGAAAAACCTGCTGAAAAACTGGAGCTCCTGCCTGCAATTATATATCCGCCATCACTGGTTTGCCGCACACAGTTGCCAGCATCTGAAAACTGCCCACCATAACTGCGCGTCCACAATGTATCACCATTACTGTTTAATTTAATAAGATATACATCATTGGAAGTGTTAGCAGTATAACCTGTAACAACAAATCCTGCATCATTAGTTTCCTGAACGGAATATGCACGTGTTGAAGGCGCAAGCGTAGCACCGGTTCGCGTCCATAAAGTATCACCAACAGCGTTAATCCTTATGAGATATAAATCAGTGTTGCCATTAAACAATTCTCCAGAAATTATATATCCACCATCGGCTGTCTGCATAATGGATTCTCCTTCCTGCGAGCCAGGACCACCATAAGATTTCGACCATGTTACAGCACCCCAAACATCTGTTTTAATTACATATATATGATCGCCCACACTGGTTGAAAAGCCCGTGACAATATATCCACCATCAGATGTCTGCACCACGTCGCGTCCACCATCATCACCAGAACCGCCATAAGTGGTAGTCCATAATGTATCACCCCATATATCAGTTTTAATCAGTACTATATCTACATCACCAAAGGCATTCTGAACAAACCCTGTCATGATAAAACCATCATCTGTAGTTTGCTTAACAGCAGTAAGTGCATTTAATCCGGTTGAATTATATGTTTTCTGAAAGTAGATTTGTGCAACTGCCGGCTGATGCAGTAAAAATATAGATAGTATCAGGGTAAACAGGTGGCTGGTTTTCATGAGATAGCGTTTTATGATGATGAAGAAATGGAAAAAGGAATTACAAATTTAAAATTATAAATTATAAATTAAAGTACCGTGTAAGACTTGAAAATTTATACTACTTACTAAACATTTTAAAAAATTTCCTCAATAAATTATAATAAAGTGTAACTGCAAGAAATCCTGTCATCATAAAAATAACAAGCAGGTTTACAGAATAGGTGCTGCAGTAATTACCGAATAAACTTTTGCTGTTTACATAATACGGAGCACGAAGGGAATTCTGCGGACCTGACATATACACAGGCTGAAAACGACGCACCAGTCTGTCTTTATAATGAACAAATAGATCAGTGCTATTATGATTCAATACTACATCACTAAGATATTCATTGGTGTAATTATCTTTCAGCAACGATACATTCTTCTCTCCTATTCTTGCAATAAGATTATCTGTGTATTTATCTTTTGAAGCGCTTGCTGTGTTGTATTGTTTTATATAGAAGGCATTCAGCTTTTTAAAATAATCTTTTATAACAGCATATTTTGATTCTGAATACGAACCGTTCAATACCTCATTACCATCGAAAGAAACCTGTTTGTTTGTATTCCTTTCTTCTGTGATTTCATTTTTAAGAAATACATAATCTGCAACTGAACCTTTTCCTTTTTTGAGCAACTCTAGCTTATCACCCATTTCACTCAGCCACATATCTTTTTTATAAGTTGCATTTCCCAGAGTTTTATCTTCATCAAAAAAAAGTTCCTCATATCTGTTATTGATAAACTGATTTACAGCAAGTGCTTCAAAAGCCCAACGTGCGGCCATCATTTCACCAATAACCGGAACTTTATCCTGCGTAGTAACATCAGGATTTAATTTTTCATACTTCACAATCACACCACTTAATATAATTTGCGGAATAACCAGGAATGGAATCAATATATAAATGGTAACTACGGAATCAAATGCTGCGGAAATATTTAATCCTAATAAATTAGCAAAACAGGAAACAGCAAACAGTATCAAAAAATAATCCCACAACATATCCTGCACACCAAACACCAGGTTTCCTACTACTACAAATGAAAATGTTTGAATAGCGGAAATAGCAAACAGGATAATGATCTTCGAGAGCAAATAACTGCTTCGGCTTAAATGCAGAAATGCTTCTCTCTTTTGAATCTTACGATCGTGAATAATTTCTTCCGCACTTACTGTTAGTCCCATAAAGATGGCAACAATCACACTCATGAAAATATAAGCAGGAAGGTTGGTGTTATTGCGGAATATATAATCACCACCTTCATTAAAATAACGCAGGAAGAAAGCAATGATGAAAGATAGCACAGGAGCCTGAAGAAAATTGATCAGTAAATATTGCGTGTTATTTAATTTTGACAAAACATCACGTTTTATAAACACCAGCATTTGTTTAAATCGCGAAGGTTTTACAAATGTGGAAGCTGGAAGTGGTTTCTCTTTTCCATCATCGTGATCTTTCACAGGATTACCGGAGCGAAATGCTTCTGCCCACTCTACCGGAGAAACTTTCCTGGTATGCGTGATGTTTCCAAATTCATCCAGCACCTTTGCTTCAATGATGGAAAAAATCTGTTCCGGATTGATATTTCCACAGGTTACACATTCACTTTCATTATCAGCATAACTTGCTTTTTCTTTGAAATAAATTAGTGCATCAGATGGATTGCCATAATAAATATTATAACCACCAATATCCAACAGCAATAACTGATCAAACAGTTTATATATATCAGATGATGGCTGATGGATCACCACAAACACCAGGTTTCCATTCAGTGAAAGTTGCTTCAAGAGATCCATTACATTCTCTGAATCCATTGATGACAATCCTGATGTTGGTTCATCAACAAATAAAACGGGCGGACGACGGATGAGTTCCAGGCCAATGTTTAATCTTTTCCGTTGTCCTCCACTGATGGTTTTATTAAATACATCACCTACTTTGATATTACGGATTTCTGTAAGTCCTAACGACTCCAGCAATGCATCTACCTTGTTTGTTATTTCAACATCTGTTAACTCACCAAAACACAATTTACTGTTGAGAAATAAATTCTGAAACACCGTAAGATCTTCCATCAGCAAATCATCCTGCGGAACATAACCTATCAATCCTCCTGTACGTTTTGTATTTGCATGAATGCTTACATCATTGATCAATACTTCTCCTGATGATGGAATAAGATTACTGTTGAGAATATTCAGTAATGTTGATTTACCTGCACCACTTCCTCCCATAATTCCAACCAGACTTCCTGATGCAGCAGAAAAACAAATGTTATTTAATCCTTTCTTTCCGTTGGGGAATATATATTCAATATGTTTTGCAGTAAGTACAACAGGCGTATGTTTATCATCTTCCAGGAACATGCGCATTACATCACTGTAATAAACAGGACGCATGCGTGAATCACGAATTACAGATCCGGGAGAAAATACCAGTATGCTTCCACTTATAAAAGGCTGACCATTTACAGTAAGTTGTTCATCACCATGATAACGTGCAAATAAAATTCCGGCAGATTTACAGAACAGCACGACCAGTTGACCGTGAATAGAATCATTCAATAAAAAACGATGAGCAGGAATTACAGAAGGTTGATTACTCACTAAAAGAAAATCTGCAGAATCCGTCAATTCAGAAGTTGCATTGTGATGAACAAGTTCCATACAATGCTTATGATCTTCATCACTGATATTAAAAACATTGGAAACAGTAGAAAGAAATTCCATCTCCTGTTCCGTTACATCTTCATCAGAATAAACAAATTCAATTAAACGGATGAGTACTATATATTTCTGACGAAGTTCGAGTTCACTATTTATATCGGTGCAGATACGAAGCACCTTTACGGAATTCACCGAAACTCTTTTACGCTCTTTTCCGGCGTCGGATTTTCCCTGCAGGAACTTTACGTATTCATCAAATATGGAAAGGTAAACCGGCACATGCGACTGACTCAGCTGCTGACGAAGAAAGGTCTCTACGATAGTTCGTCCACGTTCAGTTAACCTGCCCGAATTTGCAACAATTGCAAAGAGCTGCATGAGAGCCCTTAATATCTTATCACTCATAAAACAGGTTAATTAACTTGCGAAAAATAAAGAATTCTGAGGAAATACAGACACTATCAATATGGATAGTTTACAGTCAGGTGGAAATACCTGACTTCACACGAGAAATTTAAGACACTATCAATATAGATTGTTTGAAAGCATTTAACAGTCAG
>JBDTVD010000263.1:0-5263 GCA_040007375.1 Bacteroidota bacterium
ATAATTTATAATTTATAATTTCTAATTTATAATTTAATTTACCATGGAGCTATTTCCTGTTGATCACCTTGATAAAGAAACACCGAAAATCTACTATAGTATTGGTGAGGTTTCGAATATGTTTAAAGTGAATACTTCACTGATCCGTTTCTGGGAACGTGAATTTGAGATATTACGACCGAAGAAAAATGCCAAAGGAAATCGTTTGTTTACACTGGAAGATGTAGATAATCTGAAAATTATTTTTCATTTGGTTAAAGAAAGGGGATTCACTTTAGACGGTGCAAAGAAGAGAATGCGGGATAATAAAAATGATATTGAACATACGGTTCGTGTTACAGAATCATTGAGGAAGATCAGGAGTTTTATGGAGGAGTTGAGAGATCAGCTTTAGGCACCAGGGATTAGTGATTGGGCAATAGTTATTTAATTTGAAGATTTGAAGATTTGAAGATTTGAAAATGGAAATTGTCATAGTGAATAGTGAATATATAAATTGCAACCCTGGATGAAAAGAATTTTACTTTTGATTTTTTTAATGATTGCATTTAATTCGAATGCACAATATCATCCGATGTTACGGCCTGGTATGAAATGGGATGTAATGCATGGTGATGGAACAATTCTTTGTTTTTATTACAGTGGTGAAGAATATTATCTGGATGGTGATGACACACTGATAACAGGAACAATTTACCAACTGATGAAAGTTTATACTGTACAATCAGTTCTGGCTAATCCATGGTGTGGTCCTTATTATGTAGATACTACTATGACCGGAATATTTGCATATTTAAGAGAGGATACCACTGAGCAAAGGGTTTATAGATATTTTCCTGCCGATTCTTCAGAAAAAATTCTTTACGACTTTTCACTTCAACAGGGAGATACATTTGTTACTGTTATTAATGGCCCTGCTCCGATTGATACAACTTTTAATGTGACTTTACTTGATGGTTCACAAAGAAAAGCTTTGTATCTGAATGGAGGTAATTTTTTTATTGAAAGTATCGGTGGTACAAATGGTCCTCTTGATTATTTGATAACGGGACTGGGATTCTGGGATGCATTACAATGTGCTTCTGAAAATAATATTCAATTGTGGGGATATACCGTTTGCTTACCAACATCAGGTATAAATGAAACAACAGCAACCAACATTAAAATTTATCCCAATCCTGTTGCTGATATTCTGGAGATTCAGGGTTTGAAAAATAAATCAACAATTACTATATCTGATCTCACCGGAAGAATGGTAAAAGCTACTACTGTTGAAAATGACAAAGTATCAGTTGTTGATCTCCAGGAGGGAATGTATATATATTGTGTTGCTGATGGTGATTTTAAAGCAGCGGGGAAATTTCTCATTTGCCGTTGAGGGAACTTCGTTAGTTTAAGTCTTCCTTTGACTTAATCGTTTTTATAAGTACAAGACTTATTCTCTCACAAAACACAAAAACTCCGTCATTGCCAGCAACATTTTTCATGTTCCGTGGCAATCCCCTGAATAGAAGGAAAAACATCTTGCTAAGCATGTTTAATTCCACTCTCACAACAGGGGATTGCCACGTCGTCGTTCCTCCTCCTCGCAAAGACGTATATATATATCACTTCATCACCTAGTCACTTCATCACTTTATGGGATTGCCACGTCGTCGTTCCTCCTCCTCGCAAAGACGTATAAATATCACTTCATCACCTCATCACTTAGTCACTTCATCACCTAATCACTTAATCACTTTATGAGATTACCACGTCGTCATTCCTCCTCCTCGCAGAGACGTATATATATCACTTCATCACCTCATCACTTAGTCACTTCATCACCTGTATTACTCACTTTAAACGAAAATGATTTATGCACTACAAAACTGAACATTCCAATACTGATTGCAGAAACTGCGCGGGCAATTGTTGGATACCAGTCAAGTTTACGGATGAGCAGTCGCATCATTATATAATTGAGGACAAGCACTACCATTGCAACCAACACATAACGGAATAACTGCTTATGTGTTTCCAGATCGCTTTCTTTAAAAACAATATATTTTGTGATGAAAAAATTGGTGAGTAATCCTGCTGTATAACTTAAAGCAAGTGCTGCTGTTGGTGCTGAAATAACAAACTTACTGAACAGATTTACATCCTGTTTTTCATATATATAATTAAATGCAATAAAGTACACCAGGATATCAACCCATGTAGCAACACCTGCACTAAGGAAATATCGAAAGACTTTTGAAGCCAGCAGCTTTTTAATCATAGCCGTCAAAAATAATAATTTGGAGCAAGGTAGTTCTGCACATAGTCAGTAACTCCGGCTTCCAGTGAATAAAAAGGCTTTTTATAACCAGCATCCTTCAGTTTCTGCATGTCTGCCTCTGTGAAATACTGGTATTTATCCCTGATGTCAGCAGGAATATCTATAAAATCAATCAATGTTTCTCTATTCATAGCTTTAAAAACGGAATCTGCCAGATCATAAAACGAGCGTGCTGTTCCTGAACCAAGATTGTAAATTCCGGAGTGGTCTCTGTTTTCAAAAAGGAAAAAACATACTTCCACTACATCTTTCACATAAACAAAATCGCGGAGCTGCCAGCCATCCTTATATTCCGGACGATGTGAACGGAACAACTTCACACGACCATTCGTCTTCACCTGGTTGAATGCATGAAATATCACCGATGCCATTCTTGCTTTATGAAATTCATTCGGACCATACACATTAAAAAATTTCAGTCCTGCCCAGAACGATGGAGTTTTCGTTTGTTTCAACACCCATTTATCAAATTCATTTTTCGAAACACCATAAGGATTGAGAGGTTGCAATGATGGGATTATTGCATGATCATCTTTATAACCCAACTCCCCTTCACCATAAGTAGCAGCAGATGATGCGTAAACCAAAGGCACATCACTAGCCACACAATACTTCCAGATATCTTTACTGTATTGTACATTCAGTCTTTCAAAAATGGCAGCATCAAATTCTGTAGTATCTGTTCGTGCACCAATGTGAAAAATGAAATCTATTTTCTGATCAGATGTTGTCAGCCAGTTTATAAAATCATCACGATGTATTTTCAATTCAAATTTCTTCCCGTCGAGATTTCCTTCTTTGGAAGGGATTGAAAAATCATCAACCAGCAACAGATCAGAAAATCCTGTATCATTAAAACGCTGAACCAGACAACTACCAATAAATCCTGCTGCACCTGTAATTACAATCATGCTATATATATAATATTTTCCTGGTTCAATTTATTATGCCACAAACAATGGCTGTGTAATTTCCGGCAAGAGATTCATTTCTCTTCCTTTCCTGAACAACAATTCAATTGCTTTCTTTCCCTGCTCGCCCAAATCTATTGAAAATTCGTTCACATAGAGATTAATATGGCGCTGTTGTACCTCTTCACTCATCTCACTTGCATGTTGTTTGATAAAATCATCAGCTTCCCCAGGATGATCATAAGCATACTGAACACTTTCTCTTACCAGTCTGTTGATTTCACTTTTAGTTTGTTCCGGAAGATTTCTTTTTACAGCAATGCATCCTAATGGTAATGGACAGCCAGTGTATTGCTCCCACAACTCTCCCATATCAGCCATTTTCTTCAGTCCTTTTGCTTCATAAGTAAAGCGGCTCTCATGAATTATCAATCCTGCATCAACAGTTCCATCAAGTACAGCAGCTTCAATATCAGAAAATAACATTTCCTTTTTATTCACTGCATTTGGAGCAAACAATGTTAACAGGAGATTTGCTGTTGTGTTCATTCCGGGAATTGCAATTTTCAAATCAGGAAGATCACTCCATAACAGATTTTTTTTCATCACCACTAACGGGCCGCAATTTTTACCAAGTGCAGCACCGGAAGTCAACAACTGATAATGTGCTGACACTTTTGCAAAGGCATTAAAACTGAGTTTGGTAATATCCAGCTCATCAGCAAATGCTCTTCTGTTTAATTGCTCTACATCTTCAATATGAGAACTAAAAGAAAAGACATTGTTACTTAACCTGTTATTTACAAGTGCATCAAAAATGAAGGTATCGTTGGGACAGGGTGAAAACCCCAGGCTTACTGACATATACTTAAGTTGAAAAAAATATTAAATCTGTTTGATGCTGCGAAATTAGTTCAATTTTATCATTTACTTTCGATTCCCGGTGCTTTTTACAGATGGAGAAAAAAATTACAGGAAGAAGCGTATTCAGCAGACTCATTTTTTTGTTAAATGTAGTTGCTGCCTTTTTTCTGCTTACATCATTGTTGTGTTGCAAAATCAGTCCTGAAAAGCATTGGTGGGCAGAACTTATTGCCATCAGTTATCCTTACCTTCTGATAATAAATTTTCTTTTTATTATATATTGGATATTCAGAAGAATCCGATTTGCATTACTTTCCGGGATAGTAATTCTCTTTGGTTATACGCAGCTTTCACTATTTTATCAGTTCCGGTTTAAGAGTGTAAAAGAAAGCGATGATAATTCATTTTCACTGGTTACTTATAATGTACGTTTGTTTGATTTGTATAACTGGTCAGGCAATAAAAAAACCAGGAGCGATATTTTCGGCTGGCTGAATTCGGAGCAACCTGACATCGTTTGTTTCCAGGAATATTTTAATGCTGACATAGGAGATTTTCCGAATACGATAGATCTGAAGAAACTTTTGAAAGCTTCCAATGCACACATACAATACAGCATTAATCTTCGCAATAATCATCATTGGGGACTGGCTACCTTTACCGTATTTCCTATTGTTGGAAAAGGAAAAGTATTATATGAAGAAGGTAAATCCAACTTTGGTATTTATACAGATGTGGTAATTAAAGAAGATACGGTGCGTATATATAATGTACATCTGCAGTCCAATCATTTCAATGAAAAAGATTATCGTTTTATTGAAGCACCGGATTCAGGTTCCAATGAAGAAATTCTGGAATCTTCACGATCAATTATCCGTCGTTTAAAATCCGCTGCTCAGAAACGGGCACAACAGGCTGATGATTTAAAGAAAGAAATTAATGCTTCTCCTTATCCTGTCATTTTATGTGGTGATTTTAATGATCCTCCTTTTTCTTACACCTATCATGTTTTGAGTGATGGCTTAACAGATGCCTATCTTGAAAAAGGAAAAGGAATTTCCACCACCTACACAGGAAAAATTCCTTTTTTCAGAATTGATAATGTATTGCACGATGAAAAGATCAACTGCATCAGTTATGAAGTTCCTGATATTATATATAGTGA
>JBDTVD010000264.1:0-5258 GCA_040007375.1 Bacteroidota bacterium
AATCAGGTAAATTATAAACAGACGTAATTTGATTATTATTACATCTGAGCATCTTTAATAGTGAAGGAAGCTCAGGTAGGAATGTTAATTGATTATAATAACAATATAAAAACAACAGATTTTTAAAATACTTTATTCCTGTCAGGTCCTGGATATTTGTATTGCTTATTAGTAAATTGACTGCAGTAATGATCTGGCTGCATGTTGTATCCATTTGATTCCCATTCATGCAACTTGAAAAACCGTTATTATTCAACCAATTCACAAAATTCGTATCCGGAATCGTTACAAACTGCGCATCACTTTCATCAGCAATAAAAAGAAAGAGAACTATAATCAGGAATTTTTTCAAATGGGGTTGGGTTGGAGTGTGTACTCAAATATATAAATGTTTTTGAGATAGCAAAGAGCTGTTGAACAAAATTATTCCATGCAGCATGTTTATTAGTTCGGAGTTGTGAGTTCGGAGTTCGGAGTAAATTTTATTTCTCTGCGAACTCTGCGGTTCTCCTTTAAACTCTGCGTGAAATTTTATTTTATTTTATTTTATCAAAAACCGTCATTACGAGGAGGACAAAGGACGACGTGGTAATCCCCTGTTGTAATGAAAAATCATTCATGAGATCTGTGCAGCTTGTGTGCGTTTCTATTTGGGGGATTGCCACATTCCGATTCTCGGAATTCGCAATGACTTTAAGAGTAGGGACTAACTAACTACTAGATACTAGTTACTATCATATGCCCACTTAATCCAGATTGCTCCCCAGGTAAATCCTCCACCGAAAGCTGCTAAAATAATATTGTCGCCTTTGTGAAGTTGTTTCTCCCATTCCCATAAACAAAGTGGAATAGTGCCGTTGGTCGTATTACCATATTTCTGAATGTTGAGCATTACTTTATCTTCACTCAATCCCATTCTGTGTGCTGTTGCATCAATGATGCGTTTATTTGCCTGGTGTGGTACTAACCATGCAACATCATCACCTGTTAGATTGTTACGTTCCAGTATTTCTGCAGAAACATCAGCCATTCCTTTCACTGCAAATTTAAAAACAGGCTGTCCGTCCTGATATATATAATGTTCTTTTGCATCTACAGTTTCATGCGATGCAGGCTTTACACTTCCTCCTGCTTTCTGATGCAGATAAACTCTTCCTGAGCCATCACTCTTCAGCAATGAATCCATTACACCATTTCCTGTTGTATCAGGTTCTAATAAAACGCAACCTCCACCATCACCAAAAATAATACACGTTGCACGATCGGTGTAATCAACTATAGAGCTCATCTTATCTGCTCCGCAAATAATTACTTTTTTATACTGACCGCTTTCAATAAATTTTGATCCTGTTGCCAGTGCAAATAAAAATCCGGAGCAGGCAGCATTTATATCATAACCAAAAGAATTTACAGCGCCTACTTTATCAGCGATGATATTTGCTGTTGCAGGAAACTGCATATCAGGAGTTGTAGTTGCACAGATGATCAGTTCAATTTCTGATGCATCCATTTTCTTTTTAAGAAGTAATTCTTTCAATGCATTAGCTGCAATATCAGAAGTTCCTAATCCTTCTCCTTTTAAAATTCTTCTTTCTTTAATTCCTGTTCTGGAAGTGATCCACTCATCATTGGTATCCACCATTTTTTCCAACTCCGCATTCGTCAATATATAATCCGGAACCCAGCCCTGTACTGCGGTAATAGCCGCTCTTATTTTGGTCATGCCTGTTGTATGATGGTGCTCTGTAATGCGCTGGAAATTTTTTCAGTGAGTCCTGCTTCAGTAATACGGATGGTACTGTGAATCATATTTTTTATGGCACGTTGCTTACTGATGCCATGTGCAATAATTACAGGAGCATTAACACCTAACACAGGAGTGCCGCCATAATTTTCATAATTAAAACGATCAAAATAGGTATCGTGAATATTTCTGCGAAGGATGATTCCATAAAACGATTCTGCCAATTTTAAAATAACATTACCGGTGAAACCATCACAAACAATTACATCAGCTTTATTATTAAAAAGATCACGACCTTCAATGTTTCCGATGAAATTTACTTCTTTTGTATTTTTCAATAACTGATTTGTTGCCTGAGATAATACATTTCCTTTTTCTTCTTCCTCACCAATATTCATCAACCCCACTTTAGGATTCGGAATCTTGTATACATTCTCTATATATACACTTCCTAAAACTGCGAATTGTTGTAACACTTCCGGTTTGCAATCAGCATTAGCACCTACATCTAAAAAAACACCCCATCCTCCATCTTCTTTCGGAAGAACAGAACAGATTGCAGGACGTAAAATTCCGGGAATTGTTTTTACACTGAACATGGCACCCACCATCATCGCACCACTATTTCCGGCACCGGCGAATGCATCAATCTCTTTCTTTTTGAGTTGTTCAAAGCCCCGGGAAATACTGGAATCCGGCTTTTGCGTGATCGCTTTTGCAGGATGTTCTTCCATACCGATTACTTCAGTGGTATGAACGATATCAACTTTAGAAACGTCAGCTCCCTCACGCGTAAAGACATCAGCGATCGCCTGTCTGTCACCAAACAAAACCAACCGAACTGAAGAGGGTAACTCAGCTAATGCTGCAATTACCCCTTTAGTTGTTTCGAGTGGCGCATAATCACCACCCATAATATCGATTCCTATCCTCATGGAAGCTATCTGTTAACTGCTAAGTAAAAAATATTTCTGCTTAGCAATTAACTATTGCCTTTAGGCTTCGTTGTTATCCATTACCACTTTACCTTTATAGTAAAGTTTGCCTTCATGCCAGTGTGCGCGATGCCATAAATGTGCTTCACCGGTTAATGAGTCAACAGCAATTGTGGGAGCAACAGCTTTATAATGTGTACGACGTTTATCTCTTCTGCTTTTAGAGATTTTGTGTTTAGGATTTGGCATTTTTTTTAGAGTTTAGTATCAAGTATCAAGTATCAAGTATCAAGACCAAATTCAAGCCTTATATAATGTTACCATTACTATTTACTGTTTATATATATAATTATTATTCAATTTTATAACTGGCTAATTTTCAAATTGGCTAATTGGCTAATTTTTCAATCAACTCACTTCAACTTCAGTTTTTTCAGCAATGCCCATCTCGGATCATCGTTGATGGGATCGTGGCCCAGATAATTTTTCATTTCGTCCAGCGTCTTCTGATTACAACCTAAGCTTCCATCTTCCTTATCAGAATGCATCGGATTCAGAGGCACCATCAGGTTCAGATAATCATAGATATGTGGCGCCAGGTCTATTTCATGAGCAGTCATTGGTATGCCGATGATGTCTTCCTCTTCTTCAACCGGAGCATCCAGTGCATCCAGTTGACGAACCATAAGGTGACGATCCTCTTCTTCCACTGCCATATCAAACTCGTCCAGGCATCGCACGCAAGTCATGTGAATCCGACCTGTGAAAGTAAATGTGAACTGTAAATTATTCACTCCCTTTTCCAGGATCACATTCACATTTACATCTGCCTTATGAATCAATGAGTGTTCATAAGGGACAAAGAAAGCATCAGAAACATGATATTCATACTGATGTTCTCCTGCCGTCAGACTGGCAAACTGAATCGTATATTGAGAACGTTTTTCCATAACCGAATGGAATTTAATTACTTAATCACTTATATTTTACTCTTCCCTGAGGTTACTAACAATTAAGGGGCTGCAAATGTAAAAAATGTTGATAACGTGGGAAAGGGTTTATTTTACTGAATTAGCCAATTCGGGAAATTAGCTGATTTGCCAATTGTAAAAAAGGGGAAAGATCAGGCTGTAGCTCTTTCAATTCAATTGCAGAAAAACTTATAAATAAGATCCGATGCTTCACTGATCGCTTCTGCCTGTATTTTCAGATCATAACCTTTTGTCATCATTGTTACCAGATATGGATGTTTATCACAATAGATAATTCCGGATTCATGCATTTCCAGGTTATTATTGGCATTGGTTTCTCCGAATTTATGAGCAACAACCGTTTGCATAGGCAAAGTCTTGGTTAAACCTTCATGAAACGGACTTTTCGTTAACAGATCCAATGCAAAATCTGAATGATCAGCGGAGAGGTATGTTGCATTATATAAAACTCTTAAAAACATGGAATACTCTTTCACTGTGAGCATATAGTCCGGATCAACCAGTTCCGGCTTTTTCAAACCGAAATCAGTAAATACTTTTTGAAACAATGCAGTATTCATATTCATATTTAAAAGATAAGCGGCTGCATTATCAGAATAAACAATCATATACTTTAACAGTTCACGTACTGTATAATATTTATTCGCCTGCACAGAATTTTCAGGTTCAAAATTCTGATGTGGCATTCCGGGAGGTAACTTGGTAAGCTTATATTTTTTATCAAGTATTGAAGGGTCTCTCTCTGATCCTTTTAAATAACAAATCAATGTTGGAACCTTTGCCAGACTGCCTGGATGATAACCCGTATTTTCGTTGATAGCTGTCCATTCTCCATTTTCCAGATTTTTTAAATAAATGGATCCTTGTGCAAGTGTTCCGTTTTTACAACGGTTATTTATCAAATCGGAAAGTTGAGCTTTTATGGAATTTAATTTATCAGACTGCGTTTCAAGATTCACCGCAATGAGTGGCCTTGTAAATTTATAATCAACCCGGTTACGGATGGGGTTAAAATGCGGATCACAATCTGCAGCAATAACTTTATTATCAATAGTACTGTTACTCGCTGTAAGGTTCTTTTTCATTCCAAAAGCCAGAATAACTCCCAATATTACAAAGGCCGACAATGCCTGCAGTACAGATATGCTTTTACTCAGAAAAAATTTTTTCATTGTTTTGGTATAAGAAACAAATTTACTTCATCCTCTCAATACCACTAAAAAAAATAGGTGAACAGAAAGGATATAACAGAGGAAGTAGAGGATATAACAATGACCGGATGAACTAGTACTAAGTTTTTTCTTCTGGAAAATTATTAGATTTGGGCTACCATATATTTTTTAAATTAAAACTGCAAAGTGCCTTACCAATTAATTTGAATGAGCAAATACCTTTGATCAAAACACCAATACTATAAAATTAAAAAGGCGACCCGTTAAGGCCGCCTTGAATGTTTTCACAACGGAATAATCCTTATTGTGATTTGCTTCAGTTTGTAGTGCAAATATAAATAGTAAAACAAAATATCAAAATATTATGAAAACAATTTTAGGATTGGATTTGGGAACTAACTCTATTGGGTGGGCG
>JBDTVD010000265.1:0-5227 GCA_040007375.1 Bacteroidota bacterium
AGCATATATATAATTCAATTACTAAATGAGTTTCGTAATTTACATTAGCATATTATGGTTTGCCGCAAGTGTAAAGTAGAAAACAGCCCCTTCATTTTCTTTGGCGTCTGCCCATATCGTTCCGCCATGTCGTACAATAATGCGTTGTACCAGCGCAAGACCAACACCTGTTCCCGGGAAGTCTTTCTCCCTATGCAGCCGTTGAAATACTCCGAACAATTTTCCTGCATATTGCATATCGAATCCGGCTCCGTTATCTTTCACATAATATATATGTTTGTTCTTATCTTTCATCATTCCTATTTCAATTTCAGGATCAGCTTTCCTGGAGGAATATTTTATTGCATTTGAAATGAGATTGACCCATACCTGTTTCAGTAAATTATTGTCGCCTATTGCTGGTTCCAAATCGTAGCGGGTTAACAAGCGGGGAATAGAAATATCACTGAAATTTAAATCCAATAATACCTGGTCCACCAGTTTATTCATATTCACTGCAGCTACTCTAAGTTCCGATCTTCCCAGCTTCGAAAAATTAAGAAGATCATCTATTAATTGTCCCATTTTTTGGGCACTGTTCATTATAGTCTCTATGGTTCTCTGACCTTCCTCATCTAATTTTTGGGAATAGTCTTCCAGTAATATCTGCCCATAACCATCTATAATGCGAAGAGGGGCCCGGAGATCATGTGAAACAGAATAGGTAAAGTTTTCCAGTTCCTGATTTACTGCTTTAAATTGTGCAGTACGTACAATTACTTTTTCTTCAAGTTCTACATTCAATTCGGCAAGACTACGCTCTGCTTTTTTTAATTCTGTTACATCAAATAAAACCAACAATGCAGCATATACTTTATTGCTTTCATCTTTTAATGGCACATAGCTGTTGACAATATAATATTCTCCTTGCTGATAGTCCCTAGTGAATGTTTCTCCACTAAAAACACGTTCAAAATCCGGAAGTAATTCTGCATAGCGGTCAGCATTTATTACATCAATAACTTTATTTCCTAAAAGTTTTTCTTTTGAATACCCTAGTTTTTCAAGCATATCGCCTTCAATTAATAAATACCGGTAATCCTTATCAAGCAAACAAATCACGGAGCCCGGAATACTGGAGGCAATGGTTCGGTATATCTTTTCACTTTCACGGATTTTTTCTTCTGCTATTCTTGTTTCTGTTACATCACGGAAATTACCAACAATTCCTTTTATCGCTTCATTTTGAAGCATGTTCGTCATCATTCCGTCCAGAGATATATAATGTCCTGTCTTATGTTTTATTCGAAAACTGACGGGAAAAGCAATAGCCGGATTATTAATTACATCCTTAATTGTTTCTTTTAATTTTTCAATATCATCCGGATGTATTTGATCATCGGTATTTGTATTTGCTCTTTCTTCATTTGTCCATCCGGTAATTCTAACAGAAGAAGGGCTTCTATAAAATGGCTTGAATGATGAATCACTTATTGAAACTATATCATAACTATTCTCAATAAGCCCTCTGAATCTTTTTTCACTTTTTGTTATTTCTTTATTCAGCATCAGCACTTCTTCCTCGGATCTTTTACGTTCTGATATATCCCGGAAATTAGAAACGATGGCATTGATTCCTTCCGTTTCAAGAAAATTGGTTAAGGTTCCTTCTACCCAAAAAAAGGTTCCATCTTTTTTTACATTGCGTATCACCGGGCATTGCATGGCAACTGAAGGATGTTGCATTACTTCATTCATGAATGCACCGGCTATTGGCATATCATCAGGATGAATGATGTCTGTTGCATTGAGAGTTAAACTTTCTTCATACGAGTACCCGAATTTTTTAACTACTGCCGGACTAACATAAACGGTCTTACCGTTACGATCTAACATGGTGATCATATCATCACTGTTTTCAATCAGACCACGGAATCTTTTTTCGCTTTTGAAAACTGCTTCGTTGAGTTTTAATATCTTTTCTTCCGCTTTTTTACGTTCGGTTACATCATGAAAGTTGGCTATTACTCCTTTTATGGATTCATCGTGCAACATATTGGTAAAACTGCCTTCCAATGATACATAATGTCCAAGTTTATGAAGCGCCCTGCAGTTAACAGAAATTGGTTTACCTTGTTTTGATAAAGCTTCTTTAAAAGCTGACATGAAATTAGAAATATCTTCTGGGTGAATTTCATCATGCCCTGCTTTTTTTTTCCGGTCTTCATCCGTCCATCCTAAAATTTTTGTAGCTGCCGGGCCTCGGTAAAAGACGTTAAAGTTTTCATCACAAATTGTAAGAAGGTCAAAACCGTTTTCAACAAGGCCTTTGAATTTTTGTGCGCTTTTGATTAGTTCTTTATTCAGCATCAGAATTTCTTCTTCAGCTCTTTTTCGTTCGCTGACATTCCGTAATATCTTAGACGCTCCTATAATATTTCCGTGCGAATCCCTTATAGGTGATACAGTAAGTGATACATTAATAATTTCTCCGTTCTTTTTTATTCTTTCAGTTTCATAATGATCAACAGATTCGCCATTTTTGATTTTTTCTATTATATTCTTTTCTTCATTTAGAAGATTTGCAGGAATAAGAACAGAAATAGGTTTCCCTATAATTTCGCTTGCCGAATAACCAAATGCCTTTTCTGCACCATTGTTCCAGCTTGTAATAATTCCTTCCAGATTTTTACTGATGATAGCTTCATCCGATGAATTAACTATTAACGCATATAATGCCTGTTGTTCTTCAAGCTTTTTATTTTTGGTGATGTCTTTATAAAAAATTGTCAACCCATCATCTGACGGATATACTTTAACGGAAAACCAGGTATCCATCGGAGCATAGTAACTTTCAATTTCTACTACCTTTCTTGTATCCATGGCTTC
The DNA here is from genome assembly GCA_040007375.1 of Bacteroidota bacterium. Taxonomy (GTDB): domain Bacteria; phylum Bacteroidota; class Bacteroidia; order AKYH767-A; family OLB10; genus JANOXC01. Next base: position 2,869 of record JBDTVD010000265.1, read on the forward strand.
GTGGTACTTTTCCCAAAAGATAGTTCCGTTCATTTCAGGGTGTATATCCCATATTACTTTTCCAAGTGTTGTCTCCTTACCTCCCGGATGAGTGGCCAGGGCTGCATCATTTAAAAAAGTATAACGCCAGTCATTATTAACAGATACCACTGCATCATTAATTCGGTTGAATACATTTTCCAGTTCTTTTTCTTTTACTTTTCTTTTTGATTGCTGCCTGAAATGAATCATGATGTTTAAATAGAGCATTCCTGATAGGAGAATAAAAGCAATCATCCAAATTTTCAGCTTGTTGATCTCATCATTTAATTCCTGCTTTCCATATTCAATTAAATAAAGAGTTCTATGAATGCCCTGGTTGATCAGGGAGTCTGTTCTTTGAAAGGAAGCAATGTGTTCCGGTGATTTGTGTTTGATAATGGAATCAGGAACATTACTTTTAAGCAGCCACGATATTTCCAACCTGGTAGAAGTGTCCAGTTCCTTTGTAATGATGATGCTGACTGAATCACGAACTGTTGATTTTAACAGATCCAGTTGTTGAATGATTAATAAACTATCTGTAAAAAAAATTTGCTCACCTTTTGTTGAATAACCGGCTTTTACCAGGTCAGGGTTTATAACAGCAGCATTATTTATTTGCCTGGAAAGGTTTTGAAAATATCCGTAAACAGTATTGTGCCTGTTCGACAGTTCTGAATACATAGTTAGTTTCCTGTAAGTCCTGTTGAAAAATAAGATAACCGCCAGCAGAAGTACAAAAGCAATAATATAAATCAATATGTTTTTACGCATGACTCAAGATAAAAAAAAATTAAAAAAATTAAAAAAAACAAGAATAGCACATGACGTAGAAACAGAATGCCATGACTTTAAATGGTATTTTTCAGATAAACCGATGATTACCGGAATTCTCAATATCATAAGTATTCCGGAATTTAATAATCAGGTGATTCTCATAATGAATAGATTAGCACATGAAGATCTACCAAAGAAAATGCAATGTAGCATTAGTTTCATATGTTTCATTATTTATTATTAATAAGTACAGTTTACAACGACACAAGAAAATAAACTTCATTTGTATTTCGTCAGTTACAACCTGTTATATATGGTTTTTAGAGAAAAATAGGTGAAAAGGGATATTATATATAAAAAGAGTTAACTGTAAAGTTATTAACGCTTTTGTACAGGCTGACGTTCAGGTGTTGGTGAATGGGAGGATTTAAGGATTAATGTTCATTGGAATTCCTGATATTGAATTAAGCACAATGCCTGAATGTTCCAGGTATTACTAATTATCAAAATGAAATTAATAAAGGCAGGCATGCAGATAAAATTATTCTATTGTATTTGGCATCTTCAGGTGTGTTGGCTAAAAGTATTGACAGATAATTTTTTTTGATTATTTCATCCGGTCAATTGTTTTCATTAGTAGCCTCCAATCCAGAGCGTATCGCAGCTTCAAGTATATCCATATTAATATCTTTCAGAGTTTTGAACTTAATGCAATAACCGGTCACGCTCGCTTTACCTAATTTTTTTCCATATGTCTCAGCTAAGTATTTCTTATCTTTAATTCCCATTACATAAACTGAGATTCCGGTTGTGTTCGCACTTAGACCAATTTGATAAAAATCGCTGGTTTCTCCTTTAGCATATTGCATGGTGTATAACCCATATCCAATATTAGGATTGGAAACAGTTTTATTATTACTGTCTTTACCATCCAGAAACCATAATTTACATGCTGGCATTACTTGCAGAATGATGCTGTGCAACTCTTGTATTTCACTACGCTTTGCATCAGGTTGGCTTGCAATATATTTTTTGATTTGTTCTTTTACGTTCATAGAATGTGTAAAATTATTTGATGTCTGCTCTTTTTGTTTTTCAACGTTTTATTTCTGTTGTTATCAAAACAAAAATAATCATTGCGTTTTGTGTGGCATCTATAAATAAAAAAAGGGTCGTTAACATAGTTGACTTTTTCATATATAATTTAAGTTTATTGAAGTTTCTTCCAATATGTTTTTCACTCTATGATTTTGTTTTTATTTTTTTTGTTTGTCAGTTATTCGGGTCAAAATCCACCATCCATTCAATACCGTATTTGTCTCTGAAACAACCGAAATAGGAACCCCAGGGACTATCACCAATAGGTCCTTCTATTTCTCCTCCTGCTGAAAGCCCATTAAATAATCTGTCTGCTTCTTCTTTGCTTTCCGTACTTATTGCAATTTTACTTCTGTTCTCATTTTCATTTGTTTTTCCCATAATTTCAGGAACATCATTTGCCATTAACATATTACATTTACCAATAGGTAAAGCAATATGCATAATTTTATTTTCTTCCTTT
>JBDTVD010000266.1:0-5197 GCA_040007375.1 Bacteroidota bacterium
TCGAACATGAATTACCGGTTTGTGAAATCAACTGTGGTGATCTTTCAATCTGTACTGGTGAGTCAACAGAATTATGTGCTGCTGCAGGATTTGCTTCTTATTCATGGAGCAATGGAGCAACTACACGTTGTATCACTGTTAGTGCTGGTGGAACATATTATGTAACGGTAACAAATGCTTACGGATGTTCTTCAACATGTAACACAACTGTAGTTGAATATCAATTACCAGTTTGTAGTATTAACGGTGGATATGCATGTTGCCAGGGTGATCCAATGCAGATTTGTGTTCCTGCTTCTGTAGGTGCTGTATCTTATCTGTGGAGCACTGGTGCAACTACACGTTGTATTGAAACATATACTACAGGAACTTATACAGTAACTGTTACTAATCAGAATGGATGTACAAGTACATGTGATAAATATGTATTGTTCTATCCACGTCCGGAAATCACAATGCCGGTATTCGGGCAAGTATGTGATACATTAACCAGTGGAATTACTCTTAGTGGTGCAACACCGGTTGGTGGAGTTTATTCCGGTGATGGTGTTGTTAATGGTGTATTCTATCCAGCTGTTGCAGGTTTAGGAACGCATTATATATATTATAAATCTGATAACGGACATTGCAGCAGTATTGATTCTGCACTCATTGAAGTGGTAACATGTGTTTGTCTTGTTCCTTCAACTCCGCAAATTACAGGTCTTGCATCTGTTTGCAGAAGCAGTCAGTCATCTTATGTTGCTGTTGGTGCAACCGGTGCAACAGGTTATGAGTGGACTGTTACTGGTGGAGCAACTATTATATATGGACAGGGAACAGATTCTATCGTTGTTCAGTTCGGTTGTATGACATGTACAGGTGGAAATGTTTGTGTAACAGCAAGCAACCGTTGCGGAGCAGCACCTCAGGTTTGTGTTCCATTCGGCATCGTATTAACTGCACCGGTATTAGCTGGTACAATCAATGGTCCGTTAACTGAAGTATGTCCTGGTTCTGCAATCCAGTATTGTATAACACCAGTGCCAAATGCAACTAATTATGTTTGGACAATACCTGCTAACACAAGCATCATTGCAGGTAATGGAACAAGTTGTATTACACTTCAGATATTACCTGGATTTGCTTCTGGTAATCTTATTGTACAAGGTCAGAACTGTAAAGGTTTAAGTGGAAGCAAAACAATTTCATTGAAGAGTCTTCCAGGTCAGCCTGCTGCTATTGCAGGATTAACATCACCGTTATGTAACGTAACAAATGTTGCATTCTCAATTGCTCCGGTAAGTGGTGCAACAGGATATAACTGGATCGTTCCTGCTGGTGCAACTATTACTTCAGGTGTTAATACAACATCTATAACTGTTGACTTTGGTCCTGCATTCGTATCAGGTAATGTTTCTGTAAATGCAACCAATGCATGCGGAGCAGGTCCTCAACGTCACTTAGCTGTTAAAGCAAAACCAAATACACCAGCATCAATCAATGGCCCGCTTTCAGTGTGTGTTAATGATGCAGGAGTTGCGTATAGTGTAGTTGCTGAAACTGGTGTAACATATGCATGGGTTGTTCCAACAGGTGCAAGTGTTGTATCAGGTCAGGGAACGGCTTCTGTACTGGTGAATTTCGGAGCTGCTTCCGGTAATGTTAAAGTTACTCCATCAAATGTTTGTGGAAGTGCAGCAGCAAAACTGATTGCTGTAAATGTTACAAGCTGTGCAAGATTAACATATGGTAACTCAACAGAAGTAAGTGGAGATATCAAAGTGTATCCAAATCCTGCAAAGAGTGACTTAACAGTTCAGTTTAATTCACAGGAAGAAAAACAGTATACTATTACTATCACTGATATCATAGGAAAAGTAGTTTACAATACTGTGTTCAATTCAGTAGAAGGTGATAACCAGGCTAAGTTAAATGTATCTGATTTCCCTCAGGGATTATATATGCTAACTTTAAAAGGTGAAGGCTTCAATAAAGTAGTGCGTATTACAGTTCAATAAAATAGTTTATTTTTGTTCGGAAGAGGCGGTAAAGAAATTTACCGCCTCTTTGTTTTTTAGAAACGTTATTTTACAGAATAATAAAAACTTGAAATATATATGGTTTAGAAAAACAATCTGCAGATTCATTTGCTTTTTCAGGTGGAATTTTTCTAAGTGCACATCCTGATTTCACCAATAGGTTATTGAGGTTTTTAATGGGTTAGGAATGTTATGTAACTTCTGTAATATTTCTTAGCTTTGCTCTGGTCGCATTTTAAATCAACTCTACCACTTATTGTATGCCTGTTATAAAGATTGCAAAATCAGTTGGCTGTTCTTGCCTGTATGCCTTCTGTTTCTTTTTTTATTGTAATATTTTTATTCCGGGAAAAGCATTTTCACAGTCAGGATCATTCCATCACTATACTACTTCTGATGGATTAAGCAGTTCCATTGTATATAACTGTCTGCAGGATTCAAAAGGTTATATATGGTTTTCTACTGATGCAGGTGTTTGTCGTTTTGATGGAAAGCGTTTTGAACAGTTTACAAGTAATAATGGTTTATCTGATAATGAAGTATTCCGCATTTTTCAGGATCATAAAAAGCGAATCTGGTTTTTAACATATAACGGTCATCTTTCCTATTATTTTGAAGGTAAGTTTTATAATGAAAAAAATACTCCGTGGTTAAAGAAGATGTTTATCGGACAAAGTTATACATCTGTTTATGAGGATAAAAAAGACAGACTGTTTTTCGGGACATTCGGTGAAGCAGTGGTAATACTGAATAACCAGGATGTTTTCATTCAGAAAATTAAGAATGGTTACGGTGGAGCAAATGTTTATGAAACAGAAGGTGATTCCATATATATATCTTCTGCTGATAAAAGAATCCTCTTTGTTGAAAACCGGTTTTTTGATGCGCCAACAAAATATCATCGATGTGATGTCCGGTATTTTAATTCGTCGGTTGGAAGTTTTTATTATTATTCAGATTCTGGTTTGATTAAAGTTAATGGCAGTGAGGAAAAAATTTGTATTTCTTCCCGTTTATTACCCTATTATAATGCAATAAGTTCTTTTGCAGAAAATAATGATTCCGTAATTATTGTGAGCACAAGAGGTAATGGGGCTTTGTTTTTTCCTCCATCTCCAGATGGTGTCAGACAACATTACTATCAACTCCTTCCTGATAAAATAATACATAGTGTATTCATCGATAAGGAAAATAATACGTGGTTCAATACAGAAGGTGATGGTGTGTATGTAATTTCTGATGCAGAAAAAAATATTAAGAATTATACGTTGGATGATGGCCTGGCAAATGTTAATATAAACAGGATAATAAGTGGTGCCGATGGAAGCATCTGGCTGGCATGTGGCAAGCAAATGATTACTCATATTTTAAAAGATACTATCATTAACTACAAATTAAAAACGCTTATTGAAAACAGAAAAGATAGAGTTATTGATTTAGCTTTTGATAAAGAAAATATTCTCTGGGCAGGAACTGATAATGGTCTTGCCAAAATAAAACCCGGTTTTACAAGTGAGCTTGTTCCGATGATTTTTGGTGATAAGAAAGAGTATCCTTCAATAAAGAGTATTTCATGCAGTGCATCAGGTGAAATAGTAATCAGTTATTTTTTAGGAGCAGCAAAAAGAGTTGTTTCAAAAGATCATTCTGATTACCTTTTATCAATCACTGATCTTGAATTCAGAAAAAGAACGTACACACTATTTATTGATCTTTCAAACAGAATATGGATTGCAGATATTAATGGATTGAATCTTTTCAAGGATGAAAAATTAATATGCTACGGTGATTCATCAGAAGAATTAAAAGGCAGAATTGTTCAGATAAGAGAAGTGGACAGCACATTGGTATTAGTAACCAGCGAGAGAGGAATTATTTTTTTCAGGAATGGTAAAGTTATTAAGCAGGTTACTACTGCTGATGGTTTGCCTTCTGACATTTGCAGAAAAGTTTATAATTATAAAAACTGGTTATGGGTGTGTACGAATCGTGGACTGGCAGGATTCCGGTATGCAGATGACCGCTTTTCAGAAGTTAAAGTGTTTGATGAATCAAATGGATTAATATCTTCTGACGTGCATGATGTGTTTGATGACGGAAAGAATTTATATATAGCAACTGATAAAGGATTGACAGTGCTTGATAAATCAATTACTTCTAAACGATCAGTACCTCCACCGGTTTATATTACTAAATTGCTTATCAATGGTAAGCCGGCAAATTTTGATTCTTCTTTAACGAAGTTGAGCTATAAGAAGAATTCATTAATTATAAGTTTCATTGCAATCACTTATCAAAGCCCGCAGAAGGTTTTCTATCAATATAAATTAAACACCAATAATTCTGACTGGATCAATACTGCGAATAACACAATAGAATTTTCCAGTCTTCCTCCTGATCAATATACATTTAGTTTGCGCGCAAAAAAGTTTAACAGCGACTGGAGTGAACCTGTGCTTTTGAAATTTACTATTCATCCTCCCTTCTGGAGAACCGCCTGGTTTATTACATTACTGGTGTTATGTGGCATAGGTATTCTTGCATTATTGCAACGCTATTATTCGCGTATAAAGTTGAGAAAGCAACTGGCGGAAATGACCAGAAGAGAATTGCTGTTGAATGAACGCAGTCGTATTTCAAGTGATATGCATGATGATTTAGGTGCAGACTTAAGTCGTATTGTTGTGTTAAGTGAAGTGATGCTGGTAACAGAAAAATTAAATAGTTCTACATCTTCCAGCCTTGATAAAATTTCGAGGTATGCAATGGACCTTAGAATTAAAGTTGATGAAATTATATGGGCATTAAATCCACGTCATGATACATTTGCTGATCTGATATCTTATATTCATCGTTATACATTGGATTATTTTGATGGCAGTATTGTTACCTGTAAACTTTCACTTCCTGAAATAATTCCTGATCTTCAGGTATCAGCAGCTTTCAGACGAAATGTTTTTCTGATTTTAAAGGAATCACTTCATAATGTTATTAAGCATGCATCTGCATCAAACCTGGAAATCAGTATCAGTATAACTGGTAATTTAATGGAGATGAAAGTGAATGATAATGGAAAGGGATTTAACAATACGGAAGTTATTCCTCACCGGAATGGTATTGGAAATATGCAGCGAAGAGCTAAGGAAATTGGTGGTAAGTTTGAAATCAGTTCGGAA
>JBDTVD010000267.1:0-5194 GCA_040007375.1 Bacteroidota bacterium
CTGAAAAATAATTCGTGAAGCTCTTTAGCATTTACCGAATCCAGGTTTCCGGAAGGTTCATCAGCTAATATTAAATCCGGTTTATTGATCAATGCTCTGGCAACGGCAACACGTTGTTGTTCTCCTCCTGAAAGTGTAGATGGTTTCTGTTCAGCTTTGGAACTCACCCCAAGCATTTGTAATAATTCCGCAGCTCTTTGTAAAGCATCTTTTTTTGCAACACCTGCAATCAATGCAGGAAGTATTACATTTTCAATAGCAGTAAACTCCGGCAACAGTTGATGAAACTGAAAAACAAAACCAATATGTTTATTCCGGAATCCAGCCAGAGCTTTACCATTCATCTTACCGGTTTCTGTTCCACCAATAGAAACTGTTCCCTTATCAGCACGATCCAGTGTCCCTAATATATGTAGTAATGTAGACTTGCCTGCTCCTGATGCACCAACAATAGATACTATTTCTCCACGTTCCACTTTCATATCAATGCCTTTCAGAACATGCAACGGTCCATACGACTTTTCCAGTTGGTTAATAACGATATGCATGTGGCCAAAAGTAGTGCATTGCTTCATTATCTTTGCCCGCTCGTTTTCAACTATTAATATATCACTTTGAATTTCTCCATAATAACTGAATACCCATCCTGGTTTATAATATTCTGTCTTCTGGCAGGCGCAGTTTATGCCGCATTACTATACCGGAAAAGCACAATTGCCAATGAACTTACGCCACGACTGCTCCGGCTGCTGATGGCGTTCCGGTTTCTTTCTGTTTCCGTGCTTTGTTTTTTATTGCTCGGTCCCATGTTACGCACCATTATGCGGACGGTGGAAAAACCGGTAATTATTCTGGCAGTGGATAATTCGCAATCTGTTATTGCTTCTAAGGATTCTGCAGATCGTAAGAAGGCTGTTGCTGATATGATTGAAAAGCTTAGCGGACCATTGCAATCTGATTTTGATTTCCGCATGGTGACTTTTGGTGATGAAGTAAAGGAATCACGAACTCCTGATTATTCTGCAAAAATTACTGATTTCAGTAAGCTGTATGATGAGCTGGATGTGGAATATCTGAACCGTAATGTAGGTGCTGTTATTATTGCCAGTGATGGTATATATAATTCAGGAAACAGTCCTGTAAAAGGTCCTGCGCGGATTAAAGCACCATTGTTTACTATTGCTTTGGGTGATACGAATGAATTCCGTGATCTTATTTTATCAGGTGTTGAACATAATAAAACTGCATTCCTCGGAAATTCTTTCCCAATCCAGGTTCGTGTTGATGCACGCCAGGCTTCCGGTGCTCAGACGGAGCTGGTAGTAGAGGAGGAAGGTACTGTAGTTGCACGACGTCCGGTTACAGTTTCGGGCAACCGTTATCATACCATGATTCCGGTTTTTATGGATGCAAAAACAAAAGGACTGAAGCATTACCGTTTATCACTTACTCCTGTTAATGGCGAAGCATCTCTCACTAACAATGTAAAGGATATATATATAGAAGTGGTGGAGAGCAAACAGAAAGTGCTGATTCTTGCACAGGCTCCTCATCCTGATATTTCTGCAATTCGTTCTGCAATTGAATCCAGTTCTAATTATGAGGTAACATTAAAGTATGCAGCAGATTTTAATGGGAATGCAACAGGTAACAATCTGATCATACTTCATGGATTACCTTCTGCCAATGCGGAGTTTATGAAGTACATTACTAAATGGCAACAGGAGAATCAATCGTTGTGGTATATATTAAGTTCTTCCACTAACATTAATACTTTTAACGGAACAACATCCGGAATTAATGTAAGTAACAATAATGGCAGTCTTAATGAGTCGCAGGCTGTTGCTTCTCCGGATTTTTCATTGTTTACTATCAGTGATGAATTGCGTAATGCAGTTACATCATGGCCACCGTTAAGCACTCCTTTTGGTATATATAAAATGGAAAGTAACGGATACAGTCTGCTTACACAGCGTATCGGTACTGTACTTACAGGACAACCATTATTTTCGTTCATGCAGAGTAATTCAGGGAAGTCAGCAGTTTTATGTGGTGAAGGTGTGTGGAAGTGGAGGATGGCTGAGTTTGAAAAAGATGGTAATGACAATCTTTTTCGTGAATTGATCGGACGTACGGTTCAATATCTTGCTGCATCAGGTAACAAATCACCTTTCCGTGTACAGTATAAAAACAGTTACATGGAAAATGAGCAGGTTACTTTTGATGCAGAGTTGTATGATGCATCAGGACAACTGGTAAATACTCCGGAAGTTAAAATCACTATTACATCAGCAGAAGGAAAACAGTTTGGATATACATTTTCACGAACTGATAAAGCATATACACTAAATGCAGGTTTACTTCCTTCAGGCAGATATCGGTTTAAAGCAGAGGCAAAACTGGGTGATAAATTATATAATGAAACAGGAGAGTTCAGTGTTGCTGCCCTTCAGCTGGAAACAACAAATACTATTGCTGATCATCAGTTGTTGTATGCAATGGCATCACGAAATGGTGGAATAATGGTTTATCCCGGACAGGAACAAAAGCTGTTGGATGCATTGAAAAAACGTGGAGATATTACTGCTGTTTCTTACTCTCAAAAGAAGCTGATTGACCTGGTGGAACAACCATGGGTTTTTATTTTATTGATTCTCTTTATTTCTATTGAATGGTTTCTGCGCAAACGCAGCGGATCGTATTAATTCTGACCAGAATAGTTTCTCCGAACTCCGAACTAATTACTCCGAACTTATAAAATTATGCTTACAGTACTTATAGTTATTCTCACTGCAGGTTTTATTCTCGACCTTGTATTAAACATTATCAATAACAGGCATCGTGTAAATAAACTTCCGGAGTTATTAAAGGATATATATAATAATGAACAATATGCAAAATCATCAGCTTACGAAAATAGTAACAGCAGGCTGGATCTCATCAGCAGTTCATTTACTTTTATAATTACATTGGTATTAATCCTTACCGGTTCATTTGCACTTCTTGAACAATGGACAAAGACAATTTCTCAGGATATGATGTGGTCTTCACTGCTTTTTTTCGGTGTGTTGTTTATTGCTTCTGATATTCTCAGTCTTCCTTTTTCAATCTATAAAACATTTGTTATTGAAGAACGTTTTGGGTTTAACAGAACTACACCTTCTTTATATATTAAAGATAAACTGAAAGGTTATTTGCTTGCAATTTTTTTAGGAGGAAGTTTATTTGCCATGTTTATTTTATTCTACCAGCTAACAGGTAAATCTTTCTGGATTTATGCATGGATCACATTCAGTGTGGTAAGTATTCTCCTGTCGATGTTTTATACCTCTTTTATTCTCCCCATGTTTAATAAACTTACTCCAATGCAACCAGGGGAATTGCGTGAAGCGATTGAAGTGTATTGTAAGAAAGCAGGTTTTAAACTGGATAATCTTTTTATCATGGATGGATCGAAACGTTCATCAAGAGCAAATGCTTTCTTCAGCGGTTTAGGTGCCAGAAAGAAAATCGTTTTGTTTGATACCTTGGTTGAAAAACACAGTAAGGAAGAACTGGTTGCCATACTTGCACATGAAGTGGGACATTATAAACGCAAACACACGCGTACAACTCTGGTGTTGTCCGTACTTCAGATGGGATTGATGCTGTTTCTGCTATCCAGGTTTATTGCCGATCCTGCAATTGCAGCAGCATTCGGTGCAACAGAACCATCATTTGCTCTGGGACTTCTAGGATTTACTATTTTATATACACCAGTATCACTCATTACATCACTTGCCATGAATGTGCTTTCACGCAAACATGAATATGAAGCAGATGCTTTTGCTGCTACAACGTATCATTCCGAACCTTTGCAAACTGCATTGAAAAAATTATCTGCAGATAATCTGAGTAATCTCACACCACATCCTCTTTATGTGTTTTTTCATTATTCACATCCAACATTGTTGCAACGTTTAACTGCATTGAAAATTTATTCCTGAAGAAGTTTTTTATAACGTTCAATATTTACTTCCGGCATCAGTGGCTCATTATATATAAGATGCTTTGTGAAATGACGTGCAAACCACGGAGCCAGCATTGCACCTTTAGTTCCCAGGCCATTGAATATTCCAGCTAAAGAGTTTTGTGGATGAAATCCAATGAAGGGTCTCCTGTCTTTATTGGCAGGACGAACAGCAGCATACTGGTTAATGATTTTGAATGGAAGCGAAATTAATTTCTCCAGAGCAGTAACGAGTTGTAAACGTCCTTCTTCACTTGGTTCTTCTTTTAAATCTTCCCAGTTGAAAGTGGAACCAACTTTAAAGTAATCATTTCCAGCCGGAATAATATATATGCCTTTTGAGAGGATGAAATCTGTTGTAAGTTCCGGACAATGGATCTCCAGGATTTCCCCCTTCGCCGGAACAAATGGAAGATAGCTGAACATACTTTCAGTTGCTGCACGGAAACCATTACAGAAAATTATTCTGCCGGCAGAAATATTTTTCCATTTTACAATACCATTTTCATAGCTGATATCAGATTCGCTCACAACATCATTTATAAAAATATTTTTTTCTGAAAACGAATTACGTGCTAACTCTGTCAATAGTTTAACATCTAACCATCCTGTATTTTTTATTTCTATTGCACCGTATGGAAGATGTACACCATTTACATTTACTTCTTTAACAGTTTCGCCAATCCAGGAGGAAATACTGCTTTCTGCACTCCTGTTCATCCATTCATTACGCTGTTGTGTGGAGGTGAAGATTTCCAGTAATGGTGTCTTGTTAAAAACTGCAGTGTCAATTTTGTCATATTCTGAAATGGCAAATGGTATTAACTGATCAGCCATCCAGGTTTTTACAATTCGTCGTCCGGTAATAGGGTGGAGGATGCCTGCAGCAACGATTGAAGAACTTACTTCCGGCAATGGATCAATAATTTTAATGGAAGCACCTTCACGTATAAGTTCTTTTGCAAGCATCGATCCTGCAAGACCTTGTCCACTTATAATAAAATCAATCATCGCTTCGCATAAAATTCTTTAGATGAAAATGCATACTTGGATAGTGACGATTGACGACGGACAATTGCTTGTTGATGTATTGATAGTACTTAGTCTTGATACTTGTATCTTTTGTCTTTTGTCTTTTGTCTTTTGTCTTTTGTCTTTTGTCTTCTGTCTTCTGTCTTCTGTCTT
>JBDTVD010000268.1:0-5169 GCA_040007375.1 Bacteroidota bacterium
CAAAAACTGTAACATGTGATTCTGTGCCATCATCCTCTCTATAATGTGTAGAAACCTGCGCCAATGTAAGCGGGTCATAATTTACAGGATATCTCCAGTTGGAATTCGCCATTGGAAGATAATCAGATTCATTAAGAACTGAAACAGGGAATATGCCTGGATTAATTGAACCGTTTGACTGATCTATATATTCTGCATACTGACCTCCTATGCTAACATCTGCCAGCATCTGGTAATAGATTACCTGGCATTCGTCAGGAGGATTACATGGTGCATTACACTCTATCACCATTGCATCAAACTGTTCCGCACTTCCCTGCCCTGAAGAAATAAACAGGTCACGATCACCAAGTGCTTCAACACATGATGCACAGGTTACATGACAATCATCCAGATCAACATCGACGCTGTTAATAGTATGAAAATCCGCTATCGGAACAAAACATTTATTTACTGCCTGTGTAAGATACTGCTGAAGATAATAATTACGTGCTGCAGAATTGATGTGAAGTATTTTATATACTGAATAGGTTCCAGGTGCAAGATCAAGCACTAACGGCGGAACCAGTTTATATATAGTATCACCAGGTACAGAATCCAGACATGAAGTATTCAGATTCAGATTGTACACATGATTGATATTATCATACGTTACACCTGTTCCAACAATTGCTGTTGCAGGAGCGTATTGACCAAAAATATTTGCAGCTGCTGCAAGATCAACACCGCATTCATCAATCACCCTTATCTCCAGATCATAAATGCAATCGAAACATATAGAATCGTACATACATGTATCCTGGAAAGAAGCAACAGTAACATCATAATTAAAAGTATATTCTTCCTGGTCTGCAACTAGCACCGTAGTATTAAATACCAATGCATCATTGTTTGCATTAGGTATATTTAATGATGAGTGACCATTTGCATCTTTGTTTAAAAGATCCACTTTCAAAAGACTGAAAGGAGGATCATTATCAAACATCCACAACATATTATCAGGTTTATTTCCTGTTAATGATGTTGCAACTGTTTTACCTTTCATGTCCACATACGCAACAGAAGCCTGTCCGTTTGGATCGATAACGATATTCTTTTTATAGTGAGTTGCATCTCCTGCTTCCGGGCCGAAAAAGCGATCGAGCTGCAATTGATTTGGCTGTCCATATAAATATAATGAGGATTTTCCATTCAGTTGAAACTCTGTTCCCACAGAACCCTGACGTCTTACTCTACCTGTATTATCAGGAGTAAATTCTACCTGGCTGAATGGATACTTCTCAGCATCAGGAATCAAATCCCTGAATGGACTGAGACGTAAGTTCTGATCAGAATAATATTGAGAAGCACCGGATGTTGTTCCCATTGGTGCAGCAGGTGGAGTAAGCGGCGGACATACATTTCCATTCAGATCAAAATCTGTTGCACTGTATTGATTACCGTTGAGGTTCCGGTTAAACTTAGGATAAAACATAATTGGGTTGGTCTGATCCACAATCGGATCCGGACAATCATTATCCATTACAACAGGAACAGGTAAAACGCTTATTGCAGCACGCCCATAACTATCATATATTGTTTGACCCACCACTGCATTATTTTCAGTGTTTGTTTTAGTAACTGTCTCCCTGTTTTTAAACGAACCATCAAAATAACTTATTACTTCCTTTTTCTTTCCATCTTCTGCAAAAGTGGTGGAAACCTGCCAGTTTAATTCATGTTCATGATCTACCAATATTTCATAGTAACGGTTTGTTGTTGCACTTGCAACTGTTCCTGAATTTGCAGGGAGATCCCATTCACCATATACAACTACGGAAGGATTATTTATATCACGTCCAACAGCCCTTATTCTGAATACAATAAATCCCTGATCATATATATTCGAAATCCGGTAGGAACTGAAAGAAGTGGTGATTCGACTGCAATTATCAAAATTATATATTGCGGTACTTGCATTGTAAGGAGTTCCTATTAACTGACCATAGTTATTTACGTAAGTCCATTCCAGGTCATATTCTTCTGCTTCATCCTGTGGAGTCCATGTCACTTCAATTTCATCAACTGTACCTGAAGGGTCGCAATTAATATCTTTTCCCTGAGGAGCAGCATTAAATGTAAATGCAGGATTCAGAAAAGAAAAATCCATAATGCGGTTTGCAGTAATATTTCCGTCAATTCTTACGAATGCGGGTAAGTCGTTAACATAAGCAGAAGGAGCACCATTAACAGATAGTTGCAATTCCTTCAACTCCATATCAAATTGAGGATGATGCCAGCCAAATAATTTTCTTTCTGCATCGTTGAAAGTAGTTACACCTGTATAAGGATTATAATTAATGGTGAGTACTACAGTTTCGGTATCAGGATATTGTATTACATTGGTTGAGTTACGTGGAGTAACTTTAATTGCCGCTGTAAGGGTAAACGGTTCCGTATAATTGTACTGATCAAGAGGCACGGTTAACGATACATAGTCTTTAATATCGTAATCGATAAAATTACCGGTCAGCGGATTCAATGCTACATTTTTAAATGCGGCAGGTGTTCCAATCTGCACCAGAGTTCCTGGAACACTTTGGATAAATTCGCTCGCAGGTAATATCCCAGCCTTACTTTTATTCGTATGCAATGAAAGGATTAACAATAAGGCAAAAGCTTTAAGTATCGAGTTGGTTATTCTCATGACTGGTTATTGTTTTAATTTATCTTTAACACGTAAATCAAAAAACTCAAATTTTGAATATTCTTTATTAGCAACTACTTCAGGACCCATCCGTACATAATTCTCCGTAAGAAATTCCTTAGGATTAATTTTTGATCCATTCGTATAATTTCTAAATTGAAATGTAATTTTCGGTGAGATAGTAAAAGTTGTTCTGCCATCATCTGCCATCTCTTCCTTCTGCATTTCCATTTTTATGTTAATAATCCGGAAACTTTTATCATAGGTGAGTTCATATTGTTTTAAAGCAGAATTCACAGGAGGAATTATTTTCATCATCGATGAACCTTCCAACTCAGTTAGCATTATGGTGGAGCTTTCATTCAGATAATTTTCAAGAATAACAGGATTAATATTTTCCCACATATTCAATTCTGCATCTTTAATCGACATAAAATTTCTGAGGGAGTCAATTGTAAACCGGTATTTTTCATTCTGAATTGTATGCGTTCCCATCATCAGGCTATGAAAATTTTTACCTGACTTTCTTGCAAAACCGGTTTGTGTTTCATGAACAACATCTGTTGAATAATCCTTATAAGATTTAATTTCAATCTCCATAGAATATTTTTCAGTGTCTTTATACCAGTCTCCCAGTTTCTTAATAATCTGTGCTGCTTCTGCCGATGTAATTTTTCTTGCTGTGGATGCTGTTGCACTCACAGTAACAAAACACGTCAGGAAACAGAAAAGTAAACTTCTCTTCATATAGTTTGCTGTCATAAATAATTCCTAGTTCTTTCTGATTTTGTTTCTGCTTTCTTTTATGGTCATTACTCCACGCTCTGTTTCCTTTTTAACAGTAGTGAGCTTTCCTTCTTCATCATACTCATAAAACGAAGCGTAATTCTGTTCATCCAGTTCCGCCACAAACCGCAATGTTACCGGATCATATACATACGATTTCATCATGCCTGCTGCAGGAAAAACACGTACATCATCAAACAAACAGTCACCAGTTGCACATTTCAGCATAATCCGGATATCATGACCTGCATTCGGCACAGTAAACCTGTAATATATTTTTTGCCATCCGTCAATAACAGTTCCTGATGCATTTATCGTTGTAATACCTGCTCCTGCAGATGGAAATTCCAATGTTATAAAAGGATTCAGCATTTCTGTTTGTGATGCAGGAGCGGATTCTTCTCTTACCCACGCACTAATTATATAGTCTTTATTTACTTCAGGAATAAATGATCCCATACAATCCTCACATGGTACAGTGTCAGAACAACTGATGCATGGATAATCATTAGCTGCATTAGCAGAAATAGTATACTGCAGATTTCCATTTCCACCAACAGGACTGAAAACAACTTTTATATATAAAGTTGATCCAGGAGGAAGGTTTGCAGCAAGTAAGGAATAATTCAAGCCGATTAGAGTACCAGAAGAATAAATTAATTGCGAAGGCGGATTAGGAATTGCATCACAGTTCCCTGTCCATACTTCTACAAGAACTAATTTACCGGTAGAACTAAAATCAATCTGTGGAGTACAAGCAGGGCCTGGCTGATAGGAATTAAAAGAATACCAGATTTCTGACAAAGTAAAATTGCCTGGTGCAGAATAAGAAATAGTATTATCCTGGCAGGTTAATCCAATTGCATTGCAGGGTGTATTATATGGATAATTTGGAACAGCAACACCTAGAAAATAACCTGGTTCGCTTGTGCCATGATTAATACCTGCAATAAGATTCGGAACTGAAGTAACAGTAGCAGCAATTCTTGTTGCTGAAGTAGCTCCCGCAGCAGGTAGTGTGATGTTATGTGTTGCATTAATAGCTGCATAACCGATAACAGCTGAATGACCAAGATAATCTACGAAATCACCATTAGTATTTGACTTATAAAAATCAACATAGTAATTACCTTGTCCTGTTGTAGTAATTCCGGAAATGGTATAATTAATATTGAGATTACCTCCTGCCAATGAAGCACTGTTTATCACCGGTGAAGTATTGGAAGCATCTGCTCCGTTACTTATGGTTACCGGTTTATTTGGTATACCGGTACTTACAATTTTGTTTTCCCTGATGATACATCGGGCAGGGTCACCGTATGCCTCTACTCTTCCTTTAAGATTTAATCCAACAAACTTACAAGGCGTAGGTAATTCACCTGGATTAAAATCATAAACATATATAGAAGGTGAACTTGATGTATGTGCAATAAAATCATTAGAAGAATTGATGGTTGTATATCCCAGGGAATTAGTATTTACCATTTCAAAATCACAAACTTCACTGGCATTATAACCAGGCCATGTGCTGTTGTACAGCAATACGTCGTTATAATTATCTGTAAAATGATTCAGGTTTACATTAAAATATTTTTTAGGACCACGTAACGTAACAGCACCAGACGTACAATTATTGAAATTGTTATTGGTAATTTCCACATTAATTCCAAGATTATTATTTATATCATTACACCATC